>JAUVCP010000011.1 GCA_030590765.1 Flavobacteriaceae bacterium
GCAGTTTTGGTGTAACAGTGCCAGAGAATTTGATCCATATAGATATCAATAAAGAGGTATTTGATAAAAATTATCCTTCGAAGATCAGTATTGAAGCAGATGCAACAGAAGCATTGAAATTACTGGCTGAAGCTTTGGAAACTCTTTCTAAAAATAGGGTAAAAGACAGTTCTACTTTGGCAAAGTTGATCAAAGAAGAAAAGAAAGAATACTTTAATGAGTGGAAACAAAAACCATTAGAAGACAAAGTATCACCTGGTTTCTTTTTTGAATCTTTAACAGAACTTACAGATGATGAAACCCGTTTTATAGTTGATGATGGCAAACATACTTATTTAGCTGCCGAGTTATTACCGATAAATCGGTCGCGTCATTTTGTTTCACCAACAGATTTTAATTGTATGGGTTTTTGTGTTCCTGCAGCTATAGGAACAAAATTTATGAATCCGAATAGTAGAGTAGTGGGCATTGTTGGTGATGGTGGTTTTTTAATGACTGGAATGGAAACCTTAACCGCAGCAACCTATAAAAAAGGGGTGGTTTATTTTGTTTTTCACGATGGAGAACTCGGACAAATATCACAGTTTCAAAAAATTCCGCTAAAGCGAAAAGTGGCAACTATTATTGGAAATGTTAATATTAAAGGAATTGCAGATGCCTGTGGAGCAACTTATTTTAGAATGGAAAATGATATTGAAATTACTCAGGTGATGAAAAAAGCCTTTAAGGAAGTTGAGAAAGATATTCCTGTAATTGTAGATGTAAATATTGATTATTCTAAAAAAACCATGATGACCAAAGGTGTGGTAAAAGTAAATTTATCAAGATTCAGTTTTAAAGAAAAAGTGCGATTTATTGGAAGAGCTGTCAAAAGACATTTACTTGAATAATAATGATATATGAATCCAAAATTTAAACAAACAATTATTCTTTTTACTGAGGTGATCATTCCTGATCTGCGCAACAATACTTCCTTAGAATATGCTTTCATTAAAAATTTTAAACAAATGATTAACGGTTTAGAACCGGAATCAGCAGATAAAATTAAACTACTGGTTAAGGTGATAGATAAATTGAGTCTTGTATACAATTTTAAAACTTTTGAACAACTCACCTATAAACAAAGAACAAGATATATAGATAGACTTTTTGATTTTCCGATTGGTAAGATTGTAGGGGGATTAACAGGATTGCGTTCCATAGTAATGATCTCTTATTATGGAATAGAAGATGTTTGGAAATCAATACGCTATGATGGCCCTGTAAATGCTCAAATTCAATGAAATATTCTCTTGAATTTGATATAATTGTTGTTGGTTCAGGGGTTGGAGGAGCGACTTTTACAGATTATATTTCCAGAGAAAATGCTGATTTAAAAATTGCAATTTTAGAATCAGGACCTTATTTTCTTAAACAGAATTTTAACCAGAAAGAAATAGATATGACTGCCATGTATTTTAACAGGGGAGCAGTTCTGTCTAAAAATTTGCAAATAGGAGTTTCAGCTGCCAATACTTTAGGAGGAAGTTCTGCAGTTTTTACTGGAGTTTCTTTCCGTCCTCCAAAAAGTGTAATGAAAAAATGGAGAGATAATTTTGGTTTGGATTTTTTATCAGAGGAGTATATTAAGCAATCATTAGATGAAATTGAAGAAGAAATATCTGTACACGAATTACCTAACAGATGGGATAATGAAAACAATAGATTATTCGAAAAAGGAGCTGAAAAATTAGGGATTCCTGTAAAGAGATTAAAAATAAACACAAAAGATTGCAAACAACAGGGTTTTTGTAATTTAGGATGTACAACTGGTGCCAAACAAGGAGCTTTAGAAGTTCAAATACCAAAAATTTTAGAACGGGGAGTAAAAATATTTTGTAATACAAAAGTGATTTCTGTTGAAGAAAACTTGGTTAATGTGCTTGTAACTGATGCTCCAAAAGGAACATTAACAAATACCATGGCAAGTGGCACTTATCAATTTAAAGCAAAGAAAATTATTTTGGCAGCAGGAGTTTTAAACACACCTGCTATTTTATTGAGATCTGCCATAAAATTAGGCCTGAAGAATAAAAATATAGGGAGATATATAACTTTACATCCTGCATTTAATACCAACGGAATTTATACAAAAGCTATTTCCAGTTTTAAAGGTTTTCCTAAATCTGTTTATACAGATCACTTTTCAGAATCAGATGATTTTTATTTGGAAACCTCCTTTTATTTCCCAGGGGTAACAGCAAAAAATAATCCGGGATATGGGGTGTCACATCAGGAGGTAATGAATGAATATTCCAAAATGATGTCGATATTGATCCTTGTACATGATGATGCAGAACGTAATAACAGAATAAGTATTGATAAAAAAGGGAATACTATAGTTAATTATTCAATTAATGGTAAAACAAAAAAAGCATTGATAAAAGCACTTCAGGAAGCAGCTAAGATATTTTTTGCTGCAGATTGTGAAAAGATATTTTTACCGGCAAGTAAAAAGCTGCCACTTGTTAAAGAAGATGCAGATATCATAAGTGATATTATTTCTGAAAAATATTTGAACCTGTTTAAAACTCCAATGTCAAGTGCACATCCACAAGGAGGAGCAAGAATGGGAAAAGATCCATCAAATGCTGTTTGTGATACAAATGGAAAAGTTTACGGAACAAATTCGATATATGTTTGTGATGCTTCTCTTTTTCCAACATCTGTAAAAGTAAATCCTTATGAAACGATCATGGTTTTGGCCAAATGGGTTGCTGAGAATATATTTAAAACGTAATGAGGAATAGATTTAATTCCACAGCATAAAGAATAAAAACACCAATGGAATGATGATTCCTAAAGCAGTGTAAATTCCTCCACGGCCGGTAATACCCTTTTTACCTTTAACCATAAAAAGAGAAGTAATAGCAAATAAAATCAATGCTCCTGCAAAAATATCAGAAAACCACATCCACCATTTATTTGGATTATAATGTAGATAATTTACTTCATAAAATGCAATTCGTTTTCTTAAATACTCTGCTCTTCCCTTACCTGTAGAAGTGTTAACAATAATAGAGGAACCTCCTTTTAAAAATATTTTAATTATATTATCTTGTGGGTAGTAATGTTTTTTATAGGTTTCATTTGGAGCAATATCTGCTAATAATTGTAAAACATTTTCTTTAATACCAACATTATTAGTTAAGGTGGTTTTTGTTTGAAAATGTTCAATTTCTACTTTGTAATTGGGGTTCCAGTCATTCATATGGTTTAGGGCAATCCCTGATAAACCATAAATAAGAGTAGTACCAATAAAGAAATAGCCAATATCTCTATGTAGAATTCTACTCCATTTTCGAAGTGTTTTCATAAGCTGAATCGAAACTCTTTCCATTCTTCCTTTTTGAATGATATCTGCCAGTTAGAATGGAAAGGTTTTTGTTTATTTTTTCACTTGATGAGAAACATAATCCAAAGAATAGAATGACAAATGATCAACTCCGGCAACTTTCATAGAGTCTCTGTAAGTTTTTATTTGTTCCATTTTTTGTGCATAAACATCATCACTATCTGTCCCTTCCTTGTGATTTTGCACATGGTCTTCTTCTTTTTGTAAGCAGTAGGCTTCATCAACTTTAAACTCTTTTACAACACCGGTTAAAGTGATCTCATCACCAATTAACTTATCGTCAAAACGGGTTTCACTTACTACATGTACATCTCCTTTATCGTTTACTAATAATAATTTTTTCCCTCCATGTTTACACACGTGATCAACAATACCATTTACTTCAACCTCTTTATTTACCCATTTAGCAGCTTTATCATCAAAATCAGCTAAAGCTAAAACCGGATTTTCAACAGTTTTATCAGTTGTTTCAATATTATTAACTTCTGTTTTGTTCTCTTTTTTTGTGTTCTTGGAGCAAGAAATGCTAAAAGCTACTACGATTAAAAATAGGATAATTTTTTTCATGATTAAATTAGTTTTGTTTGGAGCAAAAATACTATTTTTTATGGTATTTTTAAAAAATATAGAATAGATATTTTATGTTTTTTCGATTTATCAATATCAGTAATTTCATAGATCTATCACTAATAATACTTATTAATTTCTTAAAATTTGAAAATTTTTAATCGAATAGAATTCCTCGATGGTTCTACCTCAAGGATAGTTGGTTTTAAGAAATTTTTATTATATGTTCTTTTTGTCCGTATTTGCTAACCTCTGTTAACCTTTATCTAAAATATTTTGTTACTCACTAATTTTTTCTATGTCATCTGTATTATTGTTGGTTCCTGATGGAATCACATTTTCTGATACCCATGCAGTATAAAGTTGGTGTGCAATAGCTAAAATAACCGGACCAATAAATAAACCGAGCATTCCCATAAACATCATTCCACCCAATGCTCCGATTAAGATTACTAGCATAGGAGTTTGTAAGCCTTTGCCTAATAACATTGGCTTTAAAAAGTTATCGGATAGAGCTACGAAAATGGAATAAATTGTGAAAATGATTGCTGGCATAGTGTCATGTGTGGAAAAAACAATTGCAATTGCGGGAATCATTACTAAAAGTGCAGGAATTTGAATAATGGCCAATATCAATACGAATAAAGCAAAAATGCCTGCAGCCGGCAATCCAATTAAGGCAAAACCAATATATGCCAGAATAGATTGAATGATAGCCACTAATAAGATGCCTTTTACTACACTTCTTATAGTATTAGTAATCATTTTTATAAATTCTTCTCCTTTTCCATCCATTAAACGGTTTGCAAATTGTACACTTGTTTTGTAACCACTCTCTGCCGACAGCATAAATATTCCTGCAAAAATTAAGGAGAATAAAGCTAAGAATACTGCACCCATAAGTCCGGTAAAACTACTAAAGGCTTTGCCTAAAATATTTTTTAATTGTTCTTTATGATCCCTTAAAACATTTTCGATGCTTTGATTAGCTTCTGTCCAAAATTCAAAGGTTTTTTCACCTATCAATGGCCATTCTTTTACCTTTTCGGTGGGAGGTGGAACTACAACGGTTCCTGCTTCAAAATTTTCTTTAAACTCTAATGAAGATGAAACCACGGAACTTGTTAAATTAATAGTTGGTACAACTATAATTGCCAATAAAATAATAATAAAAACAGAAGTAACCAATCCTTTCTTTTTCCCTTTAAACAAATTGATAACTTTAATATAAAATGGGTAAAGTGCTACAGCAACCAAAGCAGACCAAATAATGATCAATAAAAATGGTTTGACTATAGAATAACTTGCTACCAGTAAAATGGTAAAGGCAATGATCCTGATATACGTATCGATAGGATTTCCTTTTAAAATTGATTTTTTCATATCTATTTCGTTTTATATTAATTAGTACTTTCTTTTGTTTCTGTCCAACCACCCCCCAGAGCATCATAAAGATTTATTATAGAGACCAATTGTTGTTTTAAAGCTTCAGAAGCCTTTATCTCGGCATTGAACTGTGATGTTTGTAAATTTAACACTTCTAAATAACTTGTCAGCCCTCCATCATATCTTACCCATGAAAGATGAGCAGCTGTTTTAGCTAATTCCATTTGCTCATTTCTTAGATCGTATTCCCGTTGGTATGTTTCTGTTGCAATCATCGCATCTTCAATCTCTTGTAATGCTATAAGAAATGCATTTTGATAGCTGTTAAGTAGTTGTTTTGTTCTTGCCTTTTCAGCTTCTATGCCTTTTTCAATTCTCTTTCCGTTAAAAATAGGTCCCATGATCTGACCGATCAGATCGGCAAAAAATACAGTTGGATTTAAAAGTTCAGCTCCCATATTTGCACTTAAAGTGAGCGATGGGTATTTTAAGGTTTCAGCAACGCCTATTCTTAAGGTTTGTGCATGTAAATTTCTTTCTGCCTGCATGACATCAGGTCTTCTATCAAGCAATTCTGATGGAAATCCTGTTGGAATTTCAGGAAGTGAAATTTGTTCTTCCAATAGTAATCCTCTCGGAATATCCATAGGAGGAGATCCTAAAAGAATACTGATCGCATTTTCTATTTGTCTTCTTGAACGATTAAATACTTCAATAGCAGTTTTTGCTTCGCTTACTTGTATTTTGGCCTGTGCCAGGTCTACTTCACTAATAAAACCGGCATTGAATCTTGCCTGCATAACTTCGAGATTTTCCTGAAAATTTTGAGCTGTTTTTTCGGAAATACTCAATCTGTTATCCAAATCTCTTAAAGAAATATATGCATTGGCTGTTGCCGAAATAATACTTATAGTTAAAGCTTTATATGCTTCTTCAGTGGCTAAATAATTCTGTAAAGAAATATCATTTAAGGTTTTGATCTGGCCCCAAAGATCAACTTTGTAGGAAACATTGATAACAGGGGCTATTGAATTTGAAAAATCAGAACTTGTGGTGTTATACGAGGTAGAACCATTTATGCCGTAATTTACACTTGGATAAAAATCAGCTCTTGAAATATCTAAATAGGCCTGAGATTCTTCTATTCTGGCAATGGCAGCTTTTAAATTTTTATTGTTTACCAAAGCCGTATCAATTAAATTGACCAAAACAGGATCATTAAATAATTTCCACCAAGGTAAATTTACAATACTTGAATCTTTGAAAAAATTATGGCGATAGGTTACAGGTATAGATTGTTCTTCTCGTGTATAATCTTCACCTATTTTGCATGAAAATAGTGATGTTATCATAATTCCGATAATTATGAATAAGCCTAAATTCTTTTTATTTTTTAAGATCCAATTCATTATGCTTTCTTTCTTTTATGATTTGCATAAGAATCTAAAATCCGAAAGGCAACAACAACGTAAATTACTGACATGGATATTTGTATGACCCGTGGCCATACTTTTTCTCCTGCCTCAGCATCAGACGACATAACAGAACCTAAGATCAGTAAAAAAGTTGAAAATCCACTGGCAAAAACCGGGGCTAGTTTATGGTTTGAAAATATGAGGTTTCCAAATATTAATCCCATAGAAAGAACCAATAATATCATAAAGGTAAAATTAGGTACGGTACTTAATAAATTAAATCCTAGTATTGCAACAACTCCTCCCAAAATATTGGCAATGATCATAACGAGTCCAACTTTTGGATTTGCCAATGCGGGACTCATAGATAAAATGGCAATAAAAGTTAAAATAAGGACACTGGATGATAGTTTGAAAATATAAAATAATAATAGAACTGGTGTTAATATGATAATGATATTTATAGCATAGTTAAAACGATCTCTTTCTGGTTGCTTTGCTGCAGATTGCTTTGCTTTAGTAAATGCTTCATCTGCAGTTGACCATGGAAAGATCAAAAATATAATTTGGGTCAGTGTAATAGCCATCAACGCATTGAGAGTTAAATTAATTGCAACATAACTTCCTATTGCCGTAGAATCAATGGAAACAAAAGGGATTATAATAAGACTGATCAATAAAAAAATTTTGACCATGCCCAGTATTTTATCTGTATAATAAAACCACAACAGAGCTAATAATAATAAAGGTATGAAAACTAATGAATAATCTAAAAAAACAGCACTAAATACAATTACAATACCTGTCATAAATATCAAAGTAAACACAAAGCTAAGGCCTTGTTTAAAAGAGAGAGGTTTTGCCCCTGGTGCTATATAACCCAATCCCAAAACAGCAGTAAGATAGGCAAGGTCATAATTCCATAATGAAGTAACTGCCATTATAAAACTTATACCTATCGCATATCTCAATACAGGAATTGAAGCCATCCAATTGGTTTTAACATCTGATATGTTGGCTACCTTATCTGACATATGATAACCAGGACATCAGGCGAATTCTAAATTTCGCTATTGTATTTAAAATAAAACTATCTCCTGTAAATACCACAATATCTACCTGACCGCCTAAACGAATTAGATTTTCTAGTTCATCAGTGTCAATACTTATGATAACCGGAAATCGTTGAGGATCTTGTAACCAGCCTGTTTTACTTTTTATATCGGGCAAACCACCTTTGTTAGTTTGATCGGTTGCCACACCATAGCCCATACTTCTAATGGTTCCTTCAAATACTCTTCCAGGTGCGATATCAAATATAAATTCTACTTTGTCACCAATATTCATTAAAGAAAGGTTATTCTCTTTCATATTAGCCTGAATCCAAATATCTGTAGTTGAAATCAAGGTAGTTAGTGGTTGTCCTGTCGAAGCATAATAACCCAGATCAATATCATAGCTTTCAATAACACCATCTGTAGGCGCAATAATGGTTGAAAATGCAAGATCTAACTGGGCTTTTTCCAATGTTTGAATTGCTACCCTAATCTTAGGATTGTCAGGTCCGGAATCGCCTAATCTTTGCTGGTCTCTTTCTAAACTTGCTTCTGCAGATGCTACTTGTTCAACCGCCTGAAAATATGCGGTTTCTGATTGATCTTTATCTGCTTCTGATAGGGCGCCTTCATTTTCTTGCATTACTTTTTGTACTCTATTCCAGTTACGTTCCGCTCGGTCTAACTGTGCTTTGGCAACACCTAATTTTCCAGCAGAAGCTTTTACGGATGCTGTGCTGGCAGCAACAGATTGTGTTGTATTATCAATATCGGCTTCCGCTTTAGCGATTGCAATTTCAAAAGGTCTTTTATCTAATTCAAAAAGAACATCTCCTGCTTTAACCTTACTGTGAAGACTTATATTTATTTTGGTAATATTACCAGAAACTCTTGCCGTTACCGGAGTTATCAATCCTTTGATTCTGGCCTGGTCGGTATATGGTGTATGCCTGTCAGAAAGTACGTACCAAAGAAAAAATAGTGATGTAATCAATAAAATAAGAAGAGTAATTTTCTTTATAGGACTTTTTTCTTCAGGCTTTTCGGTAGGTTTATTAGTTTCTTTATCAGGAATAATTCTATCCTTATTCACCTCTGTTTCTTCTCCCATAACAATTTATTTCTTTTTAATTATCTTGTTTTTCTTTAGTTTTAAATTCTCTCTTCCAAATATACTGTACTACTGAAAACATAAATGCGGTGGACCAGCCAATAAGGAGAATACCATTTATCGCCTCAAAACCTGTTAAAATTCTATAATTTGAACTGATAGTAATATCACCATATCCTAAAGTTGAAAAAGTGACCAGTGAAAAATACATGGCTTTTTCTAAGGTTTCAAATTCTGTAATTCCAGGAAGTAAATAAAATGTAAATGCCCAAACACCTGATTGAATAAAATGTAAAAGTAAGAGAAAGAAAGAGGTCATAATTAACAGCCGAACACTTTTACGACCAAATGCAATTTCAGATAAAGAAAGGTATTTATGTTCAATATGATTCAATAAAAAAGAAGTTCCATAAGCTTGAATAATTACTGTAGCGGTGATTAAAATTAATCCAATAATAATATTAATAAGCATGTATTATAAAATTAGTTGACTATGTAAAATAGTCTATTTGACAATATTATCAAATTTAGTCAAAAAATATATATAAAGGAACAACGTCTATATCAAAAGATTGTAAACTTTACAGAATAATCTTGATAAGGTTATCTGAAACTCCAGTCTTTATAATCAGATGATCCTTCTAATTGCTTTTCAATTTCATCTGGTAAAGCAGGAAAAAAATCTATTCCTGTAAGCGATTCGATTTCATCAATGGAAACCACAAACTCATAAAGTGCTTTGTTGCTTTCATTATGAGGCATTAAAAATGCTATTACTTTGATCTCAGGTTCGGTATAGTCAAGTAATATTTTGTAAAAAAATTTGGGAACAGCAACATCTTCATAACCAATAGTTTTTAAATGATCGGATAAAACACCTCCTGTAACAACATATAAATTCTCGTATTTTTGAGCCCAGTATCGGGTTTTTTCTTCCAGCCGATTCCAAATTCCTGCATTAAAATCATAAACCTGCGGACTCACATTAGAAGTCAAAAAAGTTTCATCATATGCTTCCTTACTAAATTTCCTGTCAGCTGCAGCTAATAAATGTCCTTTGGTGTATCCTGAGTTCTTAAAATTCTTCCAGTCGGCTGAGCCGGTTTTCACCTTTGGGTCTTGTTCAAAATAAGGCCTTTTAAATGTTGTGGAAACAATTTGTTTATCCTTCAATTGATACGCAACCCATTCGGCCTGTTCATATTTTTCATTATAAGATAAAGTATAATATTGATGTTTAACAATACTGTTTGTTGTAGATGTGGGTAAATAATTAAAGCCAGTTATATCTATTTTTGATGTGTCATTGTCACATGAAAACAAGGTAAAAAGTAATAAAAATGAGTTTAAAAATAATTTAAAAGAATATGTTTTCTTAAAAAATGTCATGATATTTTTCCGGCAATAATTTCAAAATTTTCAGCTTTTTCCAAAGTATTAAAGGTAGTGATTATCTCTTTGGGTGGAATGGTTAATTTTCGAAGAGACAGATCTAACCAGCTTCCGTAAACTTCAATTTCGGCAGCAAGAATTTCATTTTCTTTATAGATCTTATGCTGAAACTTAAATTTTCTTCCATCTTTGGAAAGACCTTTTACAAATAATTCAACTGTAATATCTTCACTCAAATTGATCTCACGGTAGAATTTTGTGTTCTCACTAAATAAAATAGGACCAATATTTTGCTTGTTGAATTCAGATAAAGAAAAACCATGTGCTCTAAAAAAACGCACTCTGGCTTCTGCAGCGTAATCATTATAGGCAGAATGACGCATATGGTTGTTTGGGTCAAAATCTGCCCAACGTGTTGAAAATTTTACTTTATAACTCATAATAGAAAAAACTAAGTGATTAAGATAGTATTTTAAGCCAAAATTTTGGCTATTCTTTTTATTGCTTCGGCAATCTTTTTTGTGTTTACTGAATAGGCAATTCGAATGCAATTTGGAGCTCCAAAAGCCTTTCCGGTAACGGTAGCAACTTTAGCTTCCTCTAAGAGAAGTAAACTAAAATCTGCCGCATTATTGATATACTTTCCTTTGATGGTTTTTCCAAAATAATAAGAAACATCAGGAAGTATATAAAATGAACCTTCTGGTATATTGGTTTTTATTCCATGGATATTATTAAGGAGTGTAACAATTAAATTACGACGAGTTTTAAACTCATCTACCATATATTGAATTTTAGATATGGGTGTATCCAGTGCTGTGATCGTAGCTCGCTGAGCAATACAGTTAGCACCTGATGTAAATTGACCCTGTATTTTTGTACAGGCTTTTGCAATCCATTCAGGAGCTCCTATATAACCTATTCTCCACCCGGTCATTGCAAATGCTTTTGCAACACCATTTATGGTAATAGTTCTGTCATACATGTTTTCAATACTAGCAAAGCTAAAACATGTTTTGCCATAATTGATGTGTTCATAAATCTCATCCGAAAGGATAAAAATAGCTGGATACTTTTCTAAAACTTTGGCGAAAGCTCTATATTCTTTTTCAGAATAAATTGATCCGCTTGGATTGTTAGGTGAGTTAAAAAAGATCATCTTGGTTTTTGGCGTGATGGCTGCTTGCAACTGCTTAGGTGTGATTTTAAAATTACTTCTTATGGTTGAAGTAATTTCTACACATTTGGCACCTGCTAAATTGATCAAGGCAGAATAACTTACCCAGTAAGGGGTAGGTAGTAAAACCTCATCACCATGATTTAATAACGCCATTACCAAATTTGCAATAGATTGTTTGGCTCCTGTGGAAACCACAATTTGATTGATGTTATAATCTAAATCATTATCTCGTTTGAATTTTCTAGAAATTGCTTTACGAAGGTCAACATAACCTTCCACAGGTGTGTAGGAATTATAATTATCATTAATAGCTTTGATTGCCGCTTCTTTAACAAAATCCGGAGTATTAAAATCAGGTTCGCCTAAACTCATATTGATAATATCTTCTCCCTGCTCTCTTAAAGCTCGTGCTTTAGCAGACATAGCAATAGTTTCAGATATTGGTAACCTGTTAATTCTTTCGGATAATAGATTTGACATATATAACTTTCAAATGGATATTATGCAACTTTTGGATGAGTACCCAAATAATTTAGTTGTTTAATGTGCTCAGCAAATGCTCTGAAAAAAGTTTCATATTCATTGTATGGTAAATTAAATTCTTTAGTTGTTTCATGAACAATCTTAGATATTTTATTATAATGAACATGAGATATATGTGGAAAAATATGATGTTCTACCTGATGATTTAAACCACCTGTAAAGAATTCTACAAATTTATTTTTTGGTGCAAAATTTGATGTTGTGTACAATTGATGAATTGCCCAGGTATGATCCATATTTCCGTCTTTATCCGGTAAAGGCATTTCTGTATTTGGCATCACATGTGCCAGTTGAAATGTTACACTCAAAATAATTCCTGCGGTATAATGCATGATAAAGAAACCAATTAATACATGCCACCAAACAAAACCTAAAGACAATGGTAAAACGATCCAAATGGTGTAGTAAAGAATCTTTCCTATGATCAATTTGGTCCATTGGGTAGCAGGGTTCGGAAATTTACCATAAGATAATTTTCTTTTTAAGTAGTGATATGATTGTTTAAAATCTGTTGTAATAGCCCAGTTGATTGTTAATAAACCATATAAAAAAAGAGAGTAATATTTTTGAAATTTATGAATTTTAAGCCATTTGGTATGTTTGGAAAAACGAATAATTCTTCCTGCATCAATATCCTCATCTAAACCCTGAATATTGGTATAGGTATGGTGAAGTACGTTGTGCTGTACTTTCCAATTATAATCGTTACCGGCAAGAATATAAATACTACTTCCCATCAACTTATTCACCCATTTTTTTGTTGAAAAGGATTCGTGATTCGCATCGTGCATCACGTTCATGCCAACTCCAGCCATTCCAATTCCAATGGTAATCATACTTAAAATTTGTACCCAAATAGGCATAGAATCTCTTAATGTAAGAATAAGAACTAAGGGTACAATCAGTAAAGCAAACATAAAAATAGCCTTGGTATATAACCTCCAGTTTCCTGTTTTTTTAATATTATTTTCTTTAAAATATTCGTTTACTCTTTTATTTAAAGTCCTAAAAAACTTTGTTTTATCTCTTGTTAAAAATTTAACCCCTTGCATTTTTCTTCTTTTAAATTGATAATATGTGCAAAGCTACTAATTTTTAAGGCAAAAGAGATATTAGGTTAGAAAAATATAGGAATATTCGTTGTATTTTTGCAAATATAATTACGAAAAATGGAAATTATAAGTCAGTATTTTAAAGAATTATCCCCCGAACAAATCCAGCAATTTTCAAAATTGGATGATTTATACAGAACGTGGAATTCTCAGATCAATGTGATATCCAGAAAAGATATTGACGAATTATATTTACGTCATGTTTTACATTCTTTAGGAATCGCAAAAGTGCAGGAATTCATGCCAGATACAAACATATTGGATGTTGGCACCGGAGGAGGTTTTCCAGGAATTCCACTGGCAATCTTATTTCCTGAAAGTCATTTTTATTTGGTAGATTCTATTGGAAAAAAAATAAAGGTGGTAAATGCTGTAGCAAAGGAATTAGGTTTAAAAAATGTAAAGGCAGAGCATTTACGTGCTGAAAAAGTAAAAGGTACATTTGATTTTATTGTGAGTAGGGCAGTAACCAATATGGATGATTTTGTAAAGTGGACACGTAAAAAAGTTGCAAAAAAACAACAGCACGCTTTGAAAAATGGTATTTTGTATTTAAAAGGAGGAGATCTGAATGACGAACTTCAAAAATTTCCCAAAGCAAAAATTTATGATCTTTCAGATTATTTTAAAGAAGACTTTTTTGAAACTAAAAAAGTGGTGCATATTCCGTTAAAGTTCAAACCTTAGAACTTAACTATTCCCAACCTGCAAGACCTGCCGAAACAATAAATTTCATTACATCACTTGATTTTTTATTTACAAGTGTGATATTATCCTTTGGAACTATAAAGAGCTCTCCTGAAAAATTATAGGAATGTGGAAAATATACAGCGACTTTATCTTTTTGATTCAGACTTTCTAAATTATTTACAGTAATAAAGCCAAGTTTTTCAAGATCAGAATTTAAATTCACTTTTACCAAAACCGGTTGATTGAATTTTTTCTCTTTTCCTACAAAAGCAGAGAAAAGATCGTTAAAGGCTGAATAGATGAAATTTAGTAAGGGAATTCGGTTGATGATATTAGTGAATAGATTTTTTAATGGACGTGCAATAATTGTTTTCCCTAAAAACCCGATAAAGATCAAAAATAAAAGCAGACTTAAAACTCCTAAACCGGGAATTTGAAAATCAAAAAATTTGGCAAGTAATTTTTGCGATAAACTATCGGTAAAAGTAAAAGTTGCATATATAATATATGCTGTAATGCTCAATGGAGCTATATATAATAAGCCTTGTAACAGATAGTTTGCTAATTTTTTCATAATTCAGATATTTTTTAGGATTTAGATATTGCTATTAAAGTACAAAAATGAACAACTAATTTGATATAATTAATTTTTTTGGTCGGTTTTATATATTTTCGCTTTTTAATTTAAAAATATTTAGAGATGGAAAATAAGAAAGAATGTTTGGTTTGTAAAAAAAGCTTCAAAGAAATACCAGTAACAAAGTTTTATTATCAGGAAACCAGTTTTTATATATGTCCGCAGCATATACCCGTATTAATTCACGATCCTCAAAAATTAGTTGGATTATTGCCCGGAGCAGATAACATGCAGGCTGGGTAATTGGTTTGCAGTTAGCAGGTGCAATTGGATAAGTTTATGCTTAAATCGCAAGAAAGCCTTTGATATATAGATGTCAAAGGCTTTTATTTTATGTGCTAAGTGTTTTGATTAACACTTCAAAAATCTATTCACCTAAAAACGGATAACGATAATCTGTTGGTGGAACAAATGTTTCTTTAATTGTTCTATTTGAAACCCAACGTAATAAATTCCAAACCGAACC
>JAUVCP010000273.1 GCA_030590765.1 Flavobacteriaceae bacterium
TCAAAAATAGGGAATAACAACCCTGAAAACAGAACTGAATAGCTCAGAATAAAGAAATTGAACCCGAAAATTGAATAGAAATAAAAAAATAATTTGAAAAATATAAAGTTTAATGAAGTGGTCTATATTTCAACGGTCTTATGATCTCTTATGTGTTACCTATATTCGATGTAGTTTGGGCACCAGTTTCTGCATATTTGGTTACCCGATTATATAAAGGGAATGTTGGAAAAGTAGGAGGGATTATCTCATTTTTGGAAGAAGCAATTCCAGGTCTTGATTTTTTTCCAACTTTTACCTTAGTATGGTTGTATGAGTATAAATGGAAGAAAGAGAAGTAAATAGGTTGTTTGTTTTAATCTTTTAGCTTAAATAATTTTCCTAAACCAAGTCGTTTCAACATTTTTTTTTCAAATTCCCAAAAGAATTTAAATTCCCCGAAAAGCCACCCAACTAATGGTAGGGTAATTTGATAAATAGGAAAAACAAGTAATATTCTTAAAACTAAATATAAAATATAAGGATTTGTAGTTTCTGCATTTAATCCAAAAAAATCGGTAACGGGTTTTGATACCCAGGCAGGAAAAGAACCATTAATTGCAAACACCAAAAGAATCATACTAATTTGAAAATTAGATTCAATACCCCAGCGTTGTTTTAATTTTTCCATTTAATTTTTTTTGGCAAAAATAAAATTCCTGTTCAGTTTATTATAACCATAAAGTATAAATTAATAACGCAAAAAAAATGATCTTATATTGAGATCATTTTTTTATAAACTAATTGTGTTAAGATTTTAACCAAACATACCTGTTAGCAAATCACCAATTCCACCAGATTTTTTATTGTTACTTGTGATTAGGTCAGCTAAACCATTTAAAGTATCATCATTATTTTCAAATCCTTGAACTCTAGATGCAATATCTTTTTGAGCATCATTATCATCACCTAATAAACCACCTAACATACCTTGAAGCCCATTTTGGTCAGTAACATTACCTTTTAACATTTGTTTACCTAAATATCCCATAATAAAAGGTGCAGCTGTTTTCATAAGATTTGATGCCATTCCAAGATCAATACCGCTTGCTTTACTTACAGCTTCAGCAGCATTACCTTCTTGTCCACCAAAAACATGGCCTAAAATGTTTCCGCCATCTTTCATAACGTTATCATCTATACCGCTACCACCTAAAATACTACCCAGATTATCTAACATACTACCACCACCATGATTTGAACCACCTAAGGCACTTAATATACCTGCTGCACCGTTAGATGATGATGCATTATTACCCAAAGCACCCAAAATCATAGGCATTGCAGAGCCTAATGCTGATGCTGTACTTGCTTTGTTTAAACCCATCTGTTGGCTTACGCCACCAATAAGTTCTTTACCTATACTACTATTTAATAAATCTAAAATTCCACTCATAATATAAATTTTTTGGTTAATGATTTGATTGTTTATAAAAATACAATAATTATTTATTACCTTCCCAAAAAATTTAAAACCAAATGAAAAAGTTAGCTCTACATTGGAAAATACTTTTAGGTATGGTTCTTGGCGTTTTGTTAGGATTTATAGCTGCAAGTATAGATGGAGGCAAAGAGATTGTCCAGGACTGGGTAAAGCCTTTTGGAACAATTTTTATTAATTCTCTAAAACTAATAGCAGTTCCTTTAATTTTGGGTTCTTTGATAAAAGGTGTTTCTGATCTAAAAGATATATCCAAACTATCAAAAATGGGAGGAAAGACAATTTTGATATATATATTAACAACAGTTGTAGCTGTTTCTATTGGTTTATTATTGGTAAATACTATTAAACCAGGAAATTCAATTTCAGAAAAAACCAGAACGGAATTGGTTGGCAACTATACGGAAAGTACGCAAAAGTATAAAGATGAGGCCGCAAGTCAAAAGGATAGTGGTCCGCTTCAAGCTTTAGTAGATCTGGTTCCTCAAAATATTATTGGAGCAGCTGGAGAAAACAAGAATATGTTACAAGTTATTTTCTTTGCTATATTTTTTGGAGTCGGACTTATTTTAATTCCGGAAGATAAATCAAAACCTGTAAAAGATTTTTTTGATGGTTTTAATGAGGTAATCTTAAAAATGATTGATCTGATCATGCTTGCCGCTCCTTATGGTGTTTTGGCATTGTTGGCAGCTTTAGTAGTAGAGTCACCAAGTACAGATCTTTTTAAAGCTTTAGGATGGTATGCAATGACAGTTATTATAGGCTTATTATTGATGATTGGATTTTATATATTACTGGTGTTTATCTTTACAGGTAAAAAACCAAATGTATTTCTTAACGGAATTTCTCCTGCACAGTTGTTAGCTTTTTCAACAAGCTCTAGTGCTGCAACCTTACCAGTTACCATGGAAAGAGTGCATGAACATTTAGGAGTAGATGAAGAGGTTTCCAGTTTTGTATTACCAATTGGTGCAACAATAAATATGGATGGAACCAGTTTGTATCAGGCAGTTGCGGCAGTTTTTATTGCCCAGGCATTTGGTATGGATCTGTCTTTTGGCGTGCAATTAGGTATTGTGGCAACTGCCACATTAGCAAGTATAGGGTCGGCAGCAGTTCCTGGAGCAGGGATGGTGATGCTGGTTATTGTTTTGGCTCAGGCAGGAATTCCGGAAGCGGGTCTGGCTTTGATATTTGCAATTGACCGTCCGTTAGATATGTGCAGAACCGTAGTAAACGTTACCGGTGATGCCACAGTTTCTATGATGATAGCAAAATCAGAAGGTAAATTGAGCGATCCGCATGTGAAAAACTGGGATGACAATTATGAACATTAAATTGTCATTCCCTTGTAAAAGGGAATCTCAAGAAATAATCAAAAGATTCCCACTTTGGTGGGAATGACATTCTTTTTCGAGGGAATGACACTTTTATTAGGTCCTTCCTTTTAGGAATGATTTAGCATGGAATTACCATCTGATTACAACACTTCCCCAGGTAAAACCACTACCAAAAGCAGCTAAAACAACCAAATCATTATCTTTGATTTTACCTTTTTCCCATGCTTCAGATAAAGCAATAATGATGGATGCAGCAGTCGTATTTCCATACTTCATAATATTGTTGTAAATCTGATCGTCTCTAAGTTTAAATTTACGTTGCACAAATTGCGAAATTCTCAAATTTGCCTGATGCGGTATGAATAAGTCTAAATCACTAACATTTAAATTATTAGCTGTTAAGCCTTCCATGATAGCTTCGCTAAAACGAACTACAGCATGTTTAAAAACAAAAGTGCCGTCCATATATGGGAAATAGGAAATATCTTCTCCTTTTGAAGCAAGAATTTCCGGTACCCAGTTTTTTATACTAGGTGATTGAACAATTAATTTATCAGCATATTTTCCTTCACTATGTAAATGAGTTGATAGAATTCCTTTTGTATTGTCTTCAGTTCTGGAAAGTACACAGGCACCAGCACCATCACCAAATATAACAGAAACTCCTCTTCCGCGAGTTGTTTTATCCAATCCATTGGAATGATATTCAGATCCTATCACCAAAATATTTTTATACATACCGGTTTTAATAAACTGATCTGCAGTTGATAGCGCATACACAAAGCCAGAACATTGATTTCTAATATCAATTGCCCCAATTGTACGCATTTCTAAAATGTCTTGAATTTGAACACCACACCCAGGGAAATAAAAATCGGGGCTTAAAGTTGCGAATACAATAAAATCAATATCATCTTTGGTGAGACCAGCTCTTTCAATTGCTATTTTTGCAGCTTTTGCACCCATGGTAGCAGAAGTGTCTTCACTACCCTCCGGAATCCAGCGACGTTCTTTTATACCGGTTCTTTCCTGGATCCATTCATCGTTGGTATCCATCATTTTTGAAAGATCATCATTAGTAACTACATTTTCAGGTACATAAAATCCCAGACCTGTTATTTTTGAATTATACATATAATATGATTTATTTTTTAACTCTAAAAAAATTGAATATCAAAAATAGTGAATTTAATTTATTATGCGTTGAATAATACTTTTTTAATGTCTCCTTCGGGGAATGGGAGAAAATCCCTCGCCTTTAGGCGAAGACTTTAGTTTGATATTTTTATATTTGTTAGATGCAACATTATCGAAAGACCTCCCACAGTTTATATGA
>JAUVCP010000080.1 GCA_030590765.1 Flavobacteriaceae bacterium
GCGCATTAACACCACCAATATATTGGTAAAGCGGTAAAGCTGACTCTTCTGCTGCAGCTCTAGCTACAGCCAAAGAAACTCCTAAAATTGCATTTGCTCCTAATTTTGCTTTATTTGGTGTTCCGTCTAATTTGATCATTACCTGATCAATCGTATTTTGCTCAAAAACTGAATAACCTATCAATTTTTTAGCAATTTTATCATTAACATTTTTTACTGCTTTTAAAACTCCTTTCCCCATGTAATCCTTTCCCCCATCTCTCAATTCAACCGCCTCATGTTCTCCGGTTGAAGCTCCTGAAGGCACTGCTGCTCTTCCTAAAACTCCATTTTCAGTAACTACATCAACTTCTACAGTTGGATTACCTCTTGAATCAAAAATTTGTCTTGCGTGAACGTCTAAAATAATACTCATTTTTTTCTATTTTTTAAATTGTATATATAAAGTGTAAATTTACGGAATTCTGAATATTCTAATGTTAAAAAAACATTATTATTCCAATATTTTTCTATTTTTTTGCTGATTCAATATTGCTGATAAATTCATCAAACAAATAAGAGGAATCATGTGGTCCGGGGCTTGCTTCTGGATGATACTGAACTGAAAAACAATTCTTGTTTTTCATTCGCATTCCTGCGAGTGTATGATCATTTAAATGCTCATGGGTTATTTCAAATGAATCATTTTGTTCTACTGCCTTTTTATCAAATACAAATCCATGATTTTGTGAGGTAATCTCTCCTTTTCCTGTTATAAGATTCTTTACAGGATGATTGATACCTCTATGACCATTATGCATTTTATAAGTAGGAATATCATTTGCCAAGGCAATTATCTGATGTCCTAAACATATTCCAAATAACGGAAAATCCTTATCAATAATCTGTTTTGCAACTTCCTGAGCATCTTTTAACGGAGTTGGATCACCGGGACCGTTAGATAAAAAGTAACCATCAGGTTGGAATGCTTCCATTTCTTCAAATGTAGTATCATATGGAAAAACCTTTACAAAACAATCTCGTTGAACCAGATTATTGATGATATTTTGCTTGATTCCAATATCCAATGCAGCAATTTTATATTTTGCATTTTTATCTCCAGCTGTATACACTTCTTTTGTAGAAACTACCGATGCCAATTCCAATCCGTCCATAGATGGGATTTCATCCAGTTTTTTTTGTAAGAAGTCAAGATCTGTATTGGTTGATATAACCGCATTCATTGCTCCTTTATCTCTAATATATCTCACCAAAGCTCTTGTATCTACATCTGAAATTGCAACAAAATTTTGTCTTTCAAAATATTCAAATAAGGATTCATCTGAGTTTTCTCTTGAGTGATCAAAACTAAAATTTCTACAAACCAATCCAGATATTTTAATACTATCAGATTCCTGTTCATCTTTGTTGGTTCCGTAATTTCCAATATGAGCATTGGTTGTAACCATTAACTGGCCGTAATAGGAAGGATCTGTAAAGATCTCCTGATATCCTGTCATTCCCGTATTAAAACAGATCTCACCAACAGCAGTACCTTCAATACCTATTGATTTTCCTTCAAATATTGTCCCATCTTTTAATAATAATATGGCTTTCTTTTTATTTATGTACTTCATTTTATAATTAAAATATATATTTCATTTTATTCACAATTGATTATAATACTCAAATATTTTAATCAAGTCTTTTTCTTTTTTAAAAGACAATTTATTCTGCTTAATAAATTTTTTAACTCTATTCTCATCCTCTTTAAAAATACTTAAAATTGATCTTTTAGAAGGAATAAATTTTACAATATTATTACTTTTCTTTATATAATAATCATCTATTGTTTTAAACCTGCTTTTCTTCTTTGTACCATCGATTGGATTGAACATTCCCTCAATAATATTTATTTCATATTTTTTAAGTAAAGTAATTTTAGAACCATCATACATTACTTGATAAAATAGATCATTATAATTTTTAAACATCCCTTTATTTACTGAAAAAGAATCTATAATAGCCTTATTAAATACTAAAACAGAATCTTTACTTACCAAAGTTCCTATTTCGTCAGATAAGATATTGTAATTCAAATTTTTAAAGGTATGCAAATTCCCTTCAGAATAAATATTTCCAGCATTTTTCCAGCTTGGGAATAAAAATGGAGATCCTAATATTTCTTCTTTTGCGGCCTTATTTAAGTGTTTTGTAAATATATCATCCAGACTTACTACAGTTCCAACTGTAGATTGAGATTCAAAAACTTGTGCATTCAGATAAAGGACAGAAAAAAATGAATATACTATTTAAAAAATCTTCATTATAAAAAAATTATTCTTTAAGAATAAAAAAAGGATAAGCTAAATGATAGCTTATCCTTCTTAAAATGTTATACTAAAATCATATTTATGCTTCTTCTTTGTTATCAGCATCTTTTGTTTTAGGTTCCTCAACAGTTTTGGCAGCTGGCTCAGTTGCTGTAACAGCTTTTTTACCACCTCTTCTACGTGTTGATTTTTTCTTCTTAGTTCCTTTGGGATTGTAAATTTCGTTGTAATCAACCAATTCAACCAATGCCATATCAGCATTATCTCCTTGACGATTTCCTAATCTAATAATTCGAATATATCCACCTGGTCTGTCTCCTACTTTAACGGCAACATCTCTAAATAATTCAGAAACTGCTTCCTTACTTCTCAAATTACTAAAAACAATTCTTCTGTTATGTGTAGAATCATTTTTTGATTTAGTAATTAATGGCTCCACATATTGACGTAAAGCTTTTGCTTTTGCTACAGTAGTATTTATACGCTTGTGTTCAATTAATGAACAAGCCATATTTGCCAACATAGCTTTTCTATGCGCTGTTTTTCTACTTAAGTGATTAAATTTCTTTCCGTGTCTCATCTTTCAATTGACTATTTTATATTTGTTATCAATAATAACAAAATTACTCTTTATCTAATTTATACTTCACTAGGTCCATTCCAAAGACTAATCCTTTGTTATTAACCAATTCATCTAATTCAGTTAATGATTTCTTTCCGAAATTTCTAAATTTCATCAAATCACTTTTATTAAATGAAACTAAATCTCCTAAAGTATCTACTTCAGCAGCTTTTAAACAATTTAATGCTCTTACTGAAAGATCCATATCTATCAATCTGGTTTTCAACAACTGTCTCATATGAAGTGATTCTTCATCATAAGTCTCAGTTTTTGCTATTTCATCAGCCTCTAAAGTAATACGCTCATCAGAGAATAACATAAAGTGGTGGATCAATATTTTTGCTGCTTCAGTCAGTGCATCTTTTGGCGTGATAGAACCATCTGTAATGATATCAAAAATTAATTTTTCGTAATCTGTTTTTTGTTCAACACGATAGTTTTCAACGGCATATTTTACATTCTTTATTGGAGTGTAAATGGAATCAATAAAAATAGTTCCTAGCGGAGCAGTAACTTTTTTATTTTCTTCAGCCAATACAAAACCTCTACCTTTCTCGATAGTGATTTCCATATCCAGTTTAACTGAAGATTCCATATTACAAATTACCAATTCAGGATTCAACACCTGAAAACCTGAAATAAAATTCTGGAAATCACCTGCTGTTAATTGTTCCTGACCTTTAGCTGAAATAACAACTGTTTCATTATCAGTTTCATCAATTTGTTGCTTAAAACGCATTTGTTTTAAGTTTAAAATGATTTCTGTAACATCCTCAACAACACCTTTAATGGTTGAGAATTCATGTTCTACACCTTCAATTCTTAAAGAAGTTATTGCATAACCGTCTAATGAAGATAACAGAACTCTTCTTAAAGCGTTACCTACTGTTAAACCATAACCTGGTTCCAATGGTTTGAATTCAAATCTACCATCAAAATCAGTTGATTCGATCATTAATACTTTGTCTGGTTTTTGAAAATTTAATATTGCCATAAGCTTGATTCTATCTTTAAAAATTATTTAGAGTATAATTCAACTATAAATTGTTCATTGATGTTCTCAGGAATTTGAACTCTTTCAGGTACGGTTACAAATCGACCTTCCATAGTTTCCGTATTCCAAGTTAACCATTCATAAACATTTGATTTTGCAGCTAATGAATTTTCAATTGCAATTAATGATTTAGATTTTTCTCTAACTCCAATTACATCACCTTCTTTTAACGAAAATGAAGGAATACTTACTAATTCACCATTTACTGTAATGTGTCTGTGTGAAACCAATTGACGAGCTCCTCTACGTGTTGGTGCAATTCCTAATCTGAATACTACATTATCTAATCTAGATTCACAAAATTGCAATAAAACCTCACCAGTAATTCCTTTACTTCTTTGTGATCTTTCAAACAAGTTATGGAATTGACGTTCTAATATACCATAAGTATATTTGGCTTTTTGTTTTTCTTTTAATTGAATAGCGTATTCAGATTGCTTACCTCTTCTTCTGTTGTTTCCGTGTTGTCCCGGAGGGTAATTTCTTTTTTCTAACGCTTTGTCTTCGCCAAAGATTGGTTCTCCAAACTTACGTGCGATTTTTGATGTTGGTCCTGTATATCTTGCCATTTTTTATTTTATTTAAGGGATTATGAATTAAGGCTTTCCTTCGATAATCTTATTCCTTAGTTATTGTAATTATGCTGTTCCGATATTTATCGGGATAATTTCAGCATTCGTTTATTTACTATTGTTTTTCTTTTAAAAGAAACTAATACAACCCCAACAATTATTGGGATAGTTTGTAAATTGAACAAAGTTCAATTTACACTCTTCTTCTTTTAGGTGGTCTACAACCATTGTGCGCAATTGGGGTAACATCAATAATTTCAGTTACTTCAATACCATTGTTGTGTAAAGTTCTTATTGCAGACTCTCTTCCGTTACCCGGACCTTTCACATAAACTTTAACTTTCCGTAAACCTGCTTCATGAGCAACTTTTGCACAATCTTCAGCAGCTGTTTGAGCTGCATAAGGTGTGTTCTTTTTAGAACCTCTAAAACCTTGTTTACCTGCACTTGACCAAGAAATTACATCTCCTTTTTTATTAGTTAAAGAGATGATAATGTTGTTAAATGATGCGGTAATATGTGCTTCACCAACAGCGTCAACTATAACTTTACGCTTTTTTGTATTTTTACTTGATTTTGCCATCTTTAACTATTATTTAGTTGCCATTTTTTTACCT
Source organism: Flavobacteriaceae bacterium (assembly GCA_030590765.1). Taxonomy (GTDB): domain Bacteria; phylum Bacteroidota; class Bacteroidia; order Flavobacteriales; family Flavobacteriaceae; genus Lutimonas. Next base: position 5,178 of record JAUVCP010000080.1, read on the forward strand.
GCAACAGTTTTACGTTTACCTTTACGAGTTCTTGAATTATTCTTAGTTTTTTGCCCTCTTAACGGAAGACCAGTTCTATGTCTAATTCCTCTGTAACATCCAATATCCATTAATCTCTTAATGTTGATCTGGATTTCAGATCTTAGTTCTCCTTCAATCTTTAAAGTACCAACCTCTTCACGAATACTTGCGATCTGGTCGTCATTCCAATCTTGAACCTTAATACTATCGTCAACTTTTGCTTTTGCCAAAATATCTTTAGCTCTGCTTCTACCTATTCCAAAGATATAGGTTAATGCTATAACTCCTCTTTTGTTTTCTGGGATGTCAATTCCTGCTATTCTTGCCATAATTACCCTTGTCTTTGTTTGAATCTAGGATTCTTTTTGTTGATTACATATAATCTGCCTTTTCTGCGAACAATAATGCAGTCGGCACTTCTTTTTTTTACTGATGCTCTTACTTTCATCTCGATGTTTCTTTAATATCTATAAGTAATTCTTGCCTTTGATAAATCATAAGGACTCATTTCTAACTTTACTTTATCTCCGGGAAGCAATTTTATATAATGCATTCTCATCTTTCCTGAGATATGAGCAGTAACTATATGCCCATTTTCTAATTCAACTCTAAACATTGCATTTGATAATGCTTCTGTTATTCTGCCATCTTGTTCTATTGCGGGTTGTTTAGCCATAACTAATACTGTAATTTTCTTTTAGAACCTGCTTTCATCAAACCATCATAATGACGATTTAATAAATGAGCATTTATTTGTTGCAAGGTATCAATAGCAACACCTACCATGATTAACAGTGATGTACCACCATAAAACATAGCCCATCCAGGTTGAACACCAGTCTTAACAAAAATTGCTGGTAAAATTGCTAGTGCTGCTAAAAATATAGATCCAGGCAATGTTATGCGTGATAATATGGTATCTAAATAATCTCCTGTATCTTTTCCCGGTCTGATACCTGGTACAAATCCACCACCTCTTTTAAGATCATCCGCCATTTTATTAGTAGGTATAGTAATTGCAGTATAAAAATAACTAAAAATAATGATCAGTACTGCAAATAATAAATTATACCAAAAACCAAACATATCTGTAAAAGCAACTCCAAACGATTTTAAAACACTGTTTTCTGAGCTTGCTAATAATCCAGGGACGAACATCAATGCCTGAGCAAAGATAATTGGCATTACACCGGATGAATTCAATTTCAAAGGAATATATTGTCTTGCTCCGGCAACATCCTGAATATTACCTGCAACAGTTCTTCTGGCATATTGTACCTGAATCTTGCGAACTGCTGTTACCAGCATAATAGTTAAGAAAATTACCACAAACCAAATTACAATTTCAATTAAGATCATAATTAAACCTCCATTTGATTGAGTAATCTTAGAAGTGAATTCCTGTGCAAATGATGCAGGAAAACGCGCTATGATTCCAATCATAATCAATAAGGATATACCATTACCAATTCCTTTATCTGTAATTTTTTCACCTAACCACATCGCAAAAACCGTACCGGTTGTTAATAGCAATATAGAAGAGAAGTAAAATAAAGGACCGTGACCCAATAAGAATGCACTTTCAGGAATCCCTAAAGTTGGCAAACTAACAATATAAGCAGGTGCCTGAATCAATAAGATCGCAATGGTTAACCATCTTGTAATCTGATTGATCTTCTTTCTGCCACTCTCTCCTTCTTTTTGAAGTTTTTGTAAATACGGAACCGCAATTCCCATTAATTGCACAACAATTGAAGCCGAAATATAAGGCATAATTCCTAAAGCCATTACAGATGCTCTCGCAAAAGCTCCACCTGTAAATGCATTTAATAAGCCTAATAATCCATCTTGTGTTTTACTGGCAATACCTGATAACTGAGTTGGATCAATTCCAGGTAATGGAACCTGAGCAGCCAATCTATAAACAACCATTAAACCTAAGGTTAATATGATCTTATTTCTTAGCTCTTCTATTTTCCAAATATCTTGGATACTACTAATTAACTTTTTCATTTAAATAATTTAATTAAATAGCAACTGCTTCACCACCGGCCTTTTCAATTGCTTCTTTTGCAGATGCAGTAAATTTATGTACCGTGATATTTAATTTAGCCTTTAACTCTCCTCTTCCTAAAATCTTAATCAAATCGTTTTTACGAGCCAATCTGTTTTCCATTAAAACTTCAAGTGTAACCGTATCTTTGATCTTACCGTCATCCACTAATTGTTGTAATTTATCCAAATTGATTCCTTGATATTCTTTACGATTTATATTTTTAAATCCAAATTTAGGAACACGTCTTTGCAAAGGCATCTGACCACCTTCAAATCCAATTTTTCTTGAATATCCTGAACGTGATTTTTGACCATTATGACCTCTGGTTGAAGTACCTCCTTTTCCGGAACCTTCACCTCTACCTATTCTTTTTCCTGCTTTAATAGATCCTTTTGCAGGCTTTAAGTTATTTAATTGCATAACCTTTTATCTTATTTAATTTCTTCTACAGAAACTAGATGATTAACTGTTTTTACCATTCCAAGAATTGAAGGAGTTGCATTGTGTTCAACAACCTGATCAATTCTGTGTAATCCTAATGCTTCAAGTGTTAACTTTTGATTTTTAGGACGTCTTATCTTACTTTTTACTTGTTTTACTCTAATTTTCTTCATCGTAAAATATATTATCCGTTAAACACTTTATTTAATGAAATACCTCTTTGCCTTGCAATAGTACGTGCATCACGTAAATTTAATAAAGCATCAAAAGTAGCTTTCACAACATTGTGTGGATTTGAAGAACCTTGTGATTTTGATAATACATCATGTACACCTACTGATTCTAATACCGCACGTACTGCACCACCTGCAATAACCCCTGTACCATGTGAAGCTGGTTTTAAGAAAACTTTTGCTCCTCCATATTTACCTTTTTGT
>JAUVCP010000026.1 GCA_030590765.1 Flavobacteriaceae bacterium
ATATAGTTGTTACTACATTAGATAATGTAATAAACTGGGGTCGTTCTAATTCATTATGGCCACTTTATTTCGGAACCAGTTGCTGTGCGATTGAAATGATGCAAACCGGTGCTCCAAAACATGATTTTTCACGTTTTGGTTTTGAAGTTGCAAGACCATCGGCAAGACAAGCCGATCTTATTATTATTGCTGGAACCATTGTAAATAAAATGGGGCCAGTTTTAAGAAGATTATATGATCAAATGGCTGAACCTAAATATGTTATTGCTATGGGTGCCTGTGCTATTTCAGGTGGACCTTTTTATTATAATTCCTATTCAGTGATAAAAGGTGCAGATCATGTGATTCCGGTAGATGTTTATGTACCTGGTTGTCCTCCACGCCCTGAAGCATTATTAGAAGGTATGATCATGTTGCAGAAAAAAATAAAAACTGAGAACATGAGTAAGAAGGTCAATCCAATTGATGGTTTTGATGAAGGGAAATAGCGTGTATTTAATCAAAAGATAAAATGAAAAACGAAGATTTACAAAATATCATAAATGGTTTCGCAGAAAATATTGAATTTTCTGAAGAAGGTTCAGAGTTTTTGAATGTAATCGTTCCGAAAGAAGAATTATACAATGTTTGTGATCAGTTAAAAAAGAATAAAGATCTTGATTTTGATTATGCCTATTGTATTACCGGAATGGATTGGGGAAAAGAACTTGGTGTTATTTACCATCTGGAATCTACTGAATTGAAACACAAAATTGTTGTTAAAGTGATGACGGATGACAGAGAGAATCCGACTTTGGATTCTGTTTGTGATATATGGAAAACAGCTGAATTCCATGAAATGGAAATCTATGATTTTTTTGGGATAAAATTCAATAATCATCCAGATTTAAGACGTCTTTTTTTAACTCCTGACTGGGATGGTTGGCCTTTAAGAAAAGATTATGTTGACGAAGCTAATATGATTGTTAAATAAAAATTATCATGACAGATCAAGAAGTGAAAACTAATATGAAAACGGAAGAGTATTTCGTGAATATGGGACCTCAACATCCTGCTGCTCATGGTGTGCTACGATTGATATTAACCATTGACGGGGAAATCATTAAAAATGTGGAACCCGATCTAGGTTATATTCATCGTTCCATTGAAAAAATGTGTGAGCGTGATAGTTATCAGCAGGTAGTTCATTTGACGGATAGAATGGATTATTTATCATCACATATCAATAACGAAGCAGTTTGTTTGGCAGTTGAAAAAGGACTCGAATTAGAGGTGTCTGATAGGGTAAAAGTAATAAGAACTATAGTTTCAGAGTTAACTCGTTTGGCTTCACATCAATTATGGTGGGGAGTGATGGGAATGGATTTAGGTGCATTAACTACCTATTTCTATGCTTTTAGAGATCGTGAATTAATCAATGATATTTTTGAAGAAACCTGTGGAGCAAGATTAACCATGAACTATAATGTTCCTGGGGGATTGATGTTTGATATCCATCCTAATTTCGTACAACGCACAAAAGATTTTATTGCACATTTTAAAACCAAATTACCTGAGTATGATAGATTGTTAACAGGTAATATAATTTTTGAAAAACGTACTAAAGGAGTTGGAATTTTAACTAAGGAAGATGCCATCGCTTTTGGTGCAACAGGTCCGGTTGGTAGAGGTTCAGGTTTTGCCTGTGATGTAAGAAAAACAGATCCTTATAGTGCATATGATAGAGTAGATTTTAAAGAAGTACTATATACAGAAGGAGATTCTTATGCACGATACAAAGTAAGAATTGCAGAAATGTGGGAATCAATGTCAATTATAGAACAATTGATTGATAATATTCCTGAAGGAAATATAAAAGAGACTACGAAAGCAGTGATAAAGTTGCCTAAGGGTGAGTTCTACCAACGTGTGGAAACTGCTCGGGGTGAATTGGGTGTATATATAAATAGTACTGGAACTAAAAATCCGTATAGAGTGAAATTCCGCTCACCTGGATTTTCTAATTTATCAGTTTTAAATCATATTACAAAAGGAAGCAAAATTGGAGATCTAGTTGCTACCATGGCTTCCTTTGATTTTGTGATTCCTGATATAGATCGTTAATAATAGATAATGAATTTTTTAATGATGAATATACCGTTAAATATTACAAAAACTGTGCATGACTGGATATTTTCTATCATGCCTGATACTGCAGCAACCATTACAATATGGGTTGTTGTTGCAGCAGCCTATTTGGCATTATTTGCTGTGGCCGGATTGTATTTAGTTCTGCTGGAACGAAAAGTAGCTGCATGGTTCCAACTAAGACTTGGTCCGAATAGAGTAGGTCCATTTGGATTGTTTCAAACCATGGCTGATGCATTGAAACTGGTTTCAAAAGAGCTGACAAGCAATGATCGAATTGATAAATTTTTATACAATTTAGCTCCGTATTTTGTGATTGTTGCTTCTTTAATTGCGATTGGAGTTTTTCCTTTTTCACAACAATTTCAGGCATTTGATATTAATATAGGTGTATTTTTCTTGTTTTCTGTTTCCTCTATAGGAGTGATAGGAATTTTACTGGGAGGATGGGCAAGTAATAACAAATATTCTTTGATTGGAGCAATGCGAAGTGGTTTGCAAACCATTAGTTATGAATTGTCTGTGGGTCTGTCCATTTTAACAATGGTTTTGTTAACCGGGACTTTACAATTATCTGAGATCATCGAAGTACAACGTACGGGTGGATGGCTTATTTTACAAGGCCATGTTCCAGCTGTAATTGCATTTATGATCTTTATGATCGCTGGAACTGCAGAAACAAACAGAGCACCATTTGACCTTGTGGAGGCAGAATCAGAATTAGGTGCTGGTTTTCATACAGAATATTCAGGGATGAAATTCGCCTACTTTTTTTTAGCAGAGTTTATCAATATGTTTATCATAGCATCCATTGCAGTAGTTTTATTTTTTGGAGGTTGGCTGTCACCTTTTGGAATTACAGAAGGGATTACCTGGTTTCCTGAATTTCTTTGGTTTTTAATAAAAGTATTGATTGTGATTATGACAATGATGTGGTTCAGATGGACTTTTCCACGATTGAGAGTTGATCAGCTGTTAACCCTTGAGTGGAAATATTTATTACCTATTAATTTGGTCAATCTGGTAATAATGGCAATTGTAATTTGGTTGAATTGGACAATTTAATAAATGATTTAGCAAGATAATGAGTTATTTTTCAGATATATATAACGGAATAAAAACCCTGCTTACCGGGATGAGTGTAACAGGTGGATATTTTATTCGTGCGCATAAAGGAAGTTTAACACAGCAATATCCTGACAACAGAGATACATTAAAAATGTTTGATCGTTTCAGAGGTGAAGTTGTGATGCCACATGATAAGAACAATGAGCACTATTGTACTGGTTGTCAGTCATGTGAAATTGCTTGTCCGAATGGTTCTATTGAGATTGTTTGGGACAGACAAGTAGATCCGGAAACGGGTAAAAAGAAAAAAATGATCGATAAGCATATCTACCATTTGTCTATGTGTACTATGTGTGGATTATGTATTGAAGCTTGCCCTACCGATGCTATTGTTTGGGCACAGAATTATGAAAATTCTGTTTATGACAGAGCACTGTTAACAAAAGTTTTGAATCAGCCTGGTTCAAAAGTAAAAGCAGGAATTGAAGATTAGTATTATGGAAACAATTTTATTTTACATTTTAGCCGCCTTGATCGTAGTTTTTGCAATTGCATCCGTATCAAGTCGTAAAATTTTAAGAGCAGTTATTTTTCTGTTGTTTGTGTTAATTTCTATTGCAGGAATTTACTTTATGATTGATTATAGCTTTTTAGGAGCCGTTCAATTAGCCGTTTATGGAGGTGGAGTTATTGTTTTGATCATTTTCTCCGTTTTGCTTGTGCATCATGTTGAATTAGAGCTTGAAATAACTCCGTTAAGAAAAAAATTAATTGCTGGAGCATTAAGTGTAGTAGGTTTAGGAATTACACTTTGGGCAATTTATACTTATCCTTTCAAAACTGCAAGCGTTGACAGAACCATTGAAGTAAAGGATATTGGTATGAAATTACTTAGCTATGGTGACGGTGGTTTTATGTTGCCATTTGAGGTGATCAGTATTTTATTGCTGGCTGTAATGATAGGAGCTATTGTGATAGCTAAAGGAAAAAATTTAAATGGATAAGCAATGATTGAAGGTATTAGTATTTACGAAGTTTTAACCCTATCAAGTATTTTATTTTTTATTGGGGTCTATGGTTTTTTCACAAGAGAGAACTTAATAACAATATTGATGTCAATTGAATTGATATTAAATGCGGCAGCAATAAATTTTGTGATCATTAACACATATTTGTATCCTGATTTTTTGCAGGGTGCAGTCTTTACAATTTTTATAATCGCTATGGCAGCGGCAGAAACTGCTCTTGCAATAGCCATTATCATCAATTTATATAAACTGGTATCTTCGGTAGAAGTGAAAGACACCCAGGTTATGAAGTATTAATTAATAGAAGGATAAGAATTTAAATAATAAAAAATGGATTTTAGTTATACCATATGGATTCCTCTGATTCCCCTGGCACTTTTTTTGATCTTAGGATTAGGTAGTAAAATGATACCAGCATCCATTTCCGGATGGATAGGTTCTTTAGGATTAGGCGTTTCTTTTGTTTTGTCATATTATACTGCCTACAAATATTTTACACTTGGAAAAGTAAACGGTGTTTATGAAGCAATCATTTATAAAACGAATTGGTTAAATTTTACAGAAACCCTTCATATTGATATGGGAGTTTTAATTGATCCTATTTCGGTAATGATGTTGGTTGTTGTTTCCACAATATCGTTTATGGTACATTTGTACAGTAGAGGATATATGAAAGGAGATGATGGCTATACACGGTTTTTTGCATATTTAGGATTGTTTAGTTTTTCTATGCTTGGTTTGGTAATGGCTACAAACCTTTTTCAGATCTATATTTTCTGGGAATTGGTTGGAGCATCGTCCTACTTGTTAATTGGCTATTACTATACAAAACCTTCGGCGGTATCCGCAGCAAAAAAAGCATTTATTGTAACACGTTTTGCCGATTTTGGTTTCTTGGTTGGGATTTTAATTATTGGCTATTATACAGGTACCTGGGATTTTGAAACATTGAATGCAGTTGACCATGAAACCGGATCATTAGTTTTAAACTGGGCTTCCACATCTTTTATGGGATTATCAGTAATTACATGGGCATTGATATTTGTATTTATGGGTGGAGCCGGTAAATCGGCAATGTTGCCATTTCATATTTGGTTACCTGATGCAATGGAAGGCCCAACACCAGTATCAGCATTGATTCATGCGGCAACTATGGTTGTGGCAGGTGTGTATCTTGTTGCCAGATTATTCCCGATGTTCTATTTTGTTGAAGATGGGTTTGCTTTGCAGGTCGTTGCCTATGTTGGTGCAATTTCATCATTGTTTGCTGCCATAATAGCTTTAACACAAAATGATATTAAAAGAGTACTTGCATTTTCAACCATGTCGCAAATTGGTTATATGATGCTGGCATTAGGTGTTTCAAAATACGAAGGACATGAAGGATTAGGTTATATGGCCTCTATGTTCCATTTGTTTACGCATGCCATGTTCAAAGCACTTCTTTTCTTGGCAGCAGGTTCAGTTATCCATGCAGTTCATAGTAATTATTTAAAAGATATGGGTGGTTTACGAAAGTATATGCCTGTTACACATATTACATTTTTAATCGCAGCTTTATCTATTTCTGGTTTCCCTCTTTTTGCAGGATTCTTTAGTAAGGATGAAATTTTAGCTGCAGCTTTTGAAAATAATATGATCATTTATATTAGTAGTGTTTTTGTTGCAGGTTTAACAGCGTTCTATATGTTTAGATTGTATTTCTCTATTTTCTGGGGGAAAGATACTAAGTATGAACATGCACCACATGAGTCACCGATGTCAATGAAAGTTCCAATGATATTTTTAGCATTTATGAGTATTGCAGGAGGATATATCCACTTTAGTGAATATATATCTGCAGATCGTATACCGTTTGAAGCTCATCTAAATTATTCACTTGCAGCTATTGCTACTACAGTTGGATTGATTGGAATTGCTTTGGCCTATGTTTTTTATAAAAAGGAAAATGATTTGGCTGAAAGATTTTCGCATGCATTTGGAATATTTTATAAATGGACGTATCATAAATTCTATTTTGATGAGGTCTATTTGTTTGTAACTAAAAAAATAATTTTTGGTATGACAGCTGCGCCAATTGCATGGTTTGATAAAAATGTTGTGGATGCTTCAATGATAGGAATAGGAAATGTAACAGAACGTTTTTCATACAAGATCAAAGGAATGCAGTCTGGTAAATTTCAGGATTACGCAATGTCATTTATAGGTGGAGGTGTTGTTATCGCCATTGTCATTTTTTATATATGGATAAATTAATTTAAGATTATGGATATTTTATCACTTTTTGTAGTTGTACCTATTATAACAGTAATTGTTTTAGGTTTTGCGAAAGATTTAAAGCAGTCAAGAATTATCGCTTTGGTTGGGAGTCTGGTTCAATTTGCCATGTCAGTTAATTTGATATTTGCATATTTAAAAGAAAGATCAGTTAATACGGATATCATGGTTTTTGTTAAAGACTTGACCTGGTTTGAAACTTTTAATATTCATTATGCCATTGGTGTTGATGCCATATCGGTTGTAATGATCATCCTGACTTCAGTTATAGTTTTAGCGGGTGTTTTTATTTCTTGGGCTGTTGACGATCTGCCAAAAGAGTTTTTCATCTCTTTGATTATTTTATCAACAGGAGTATTCGGGTTCTTTATTTCAATTGATCTGTTTACCATGTTTATATTTTACGAAATCGCGGTAATACCAATGTATTTATTAATTGGTATATGGGGTTCAGGTCCAAAAGAGTTTTCAGCAATGAAATTGACTTTGATGTTGATGGGTGCTTCGGCTGTACTTTCAGTTGGAATTTTTGGAATCTATTTTAATTCTAATGCAGGTGGAGGTCCGCTAACTTTTAATATTCTGGAAATTGCTCAGGTAAATATTCCTGTAGCAGCTCAAAACTTATTTTATCCTCTAACATTTATTGGTTTTGCAGTTTTAGGCGCTTTGTTTCCTTTTCATACCTGGTCACCTTCGGGTCATGCATCTGCGCCAACAGCAGTATCCATGCTCCATGCAGGAGTTTTGATGAAACTTGGGGGATATGGTGTATTTAGAGTTGCCATGTATTTATTACCTGAAGGAGCAATCAACTGGGCAGATTTCTTTTTAGTTCTTGCAGCAGCAGGAGTTGTTTATGGTGCAATGGGAGCTATCATGCAAAAAGATTTAAAATATATCAATGCTTATGCTTCTGTTAGTCATTTAGGTTTGGTTTTATTTGCTTTATTGATGTTTAATAAAACAGCCTGGAATGGAGCAATTATTCAATCCTTATCACACGGATTGTTAACGGCTATGTTCTTTGCTTTGATTGGAATGGTTTACGGAAGAACACATACTCGTGATATCTCTAAACTTGGAGGTATTATGAAAATACTGCCTTTTATAGGAGCTGTTTATGTAATCACCGGTTTGGCTTATTTAGGTTTACCCGGATTTAGTGGATTTGTTGCAGAGATGAACATTTTTGTTGGTGCTTTTCAACATGATGATGCTTTCCACAGAATATTAACAATTCTGGCAGTTTCATCCATCGTAGTTACAGCAGTTTACATCTTAAGAATGGTTGGTAAAATTATGATGGGACCATTGAGTAATGAAGAATATAAAGATCTGCCAAAAGCAACCTGGTATGAAAAAACAGGATTGGTTATTTTAATGATTCCTGTTATATTAATTGGAGTAATGCCTTTTGGCTTAGGTGAAATGTTAAAAGAAAGCATTCAACCTTTTTTAGAAAGATTACTTTAAAACTTAAATAGAAATGAACTACTTGGAAAGTTTACTATTAATGCGTAGCGAATTAGGATTATTGGCAGTAATATTATTGTTGATCATCTTTGAGATATTTTCAAATAAAAAACAAAAAGGCAGTCTCGTTACTGTTGCTATCGTGCTTTTTGCGATCCATACTGTGATAGGATTTTTTCCTTTAGCGGATGGTAAAATATTTGGAGATATGTTTAGAACACAACCTCTTTTACATTTTTTTAAAGGAACTTTAAATGTTGGGGTTTTAATTTTATTATTACAATCATCTGATTGGTTGAAAAAGGAAATTGTAGATCAGAATAAAGCAACAGAATTCTTTATTCTGTTATTTTCCTCCTTGCTAGGAATGTATTTTATGATCTCTTCAGGAAACTTTCTGATGTTTTATATCGGGTTAGAATTAGCAACTTTACCGGTAACGGCATTGGTTGCTTATGAAACATATAAAAGAATATCAGCTGAAGCTGGAGTTAAGTTTATTTTATCTTCTGCATTAGCTTCTGGTACAGCATTATTAGGTGTGTCATTTTTATATGCAACAACAGGAACCATTTATTTTGATGCAATGGCAGAAGTATTAACAATTTCTAATTTATCTGTATTAGGTTTTATATTTTTCTTTTCAGGATTGGCATTTAAAATTTCTCTTGCACCATTTCACTTTTGGACAGCAGATGTTTATGAAGGAGCACCAATTAGTGTTGCATCATTTTTATCAGTAATTTCAAAAGGTGCTGCAGTGATGATCTTAATGATCATTTTGTTTACTGCAATGAGACCTTTAATGCCCGTGTGGGGGAAAATTATTTATATGGTTGCCATCGCAACAATGTTCATTGGTAACTTGTTTGCATTGAGACAGAAAAATATGAAAAGGTTTTTGGCATTTTCATCTGTTGCTCAGGCAGGATTTATTTTATTGGGCTTTTTATCTGATGATGCATTAGGATACACTACTATTGTGTATTTTGTTGCTGTTTATATTTTCTCAAATTTAGGTGCTTTTGGTGTTGTTCAGGCTATTTCCAATGCTTCCGGTAAAGAAAATATGGATGACTATGAAGGATTGTACAGAACAAATCCTAAATTGAGTTTATTGATGATGCTTGCTTTGTTTTCATTGGCGGGTATTCCACCACTAGCTGGTTTTTTTGGTAAATTCTTTTTATATGCAGCAGCAGCAAGTAAAGGTTATTATGTTTTGGTGTTTATTGCAGTAGTTAATGCAACCATTTCATTGTATTACTATTTATTGGTTATCAGAGCAATGTTTTTAAGGAAAAGTGATAATGCAATACCTTTCTTTAAAAGTCCGGGAGTTATGAAATTAGGTTTGGTTCTTGCAGCATTAGGTATTTTAATAGCAGGTGTTTACAGCCCACTTTACAATTATATTTTTTCAATCAGTAGTAGTTTTTTAAATTAAGAATTTATGGGATTAGGAGGGAAACATTTATTTGGTAGCATAGGAGATCAAAGAGTAACTTTTCTTGAAAAGAAGATAGGAGAGGAGCGTATGAAATTTTTAAAGGCGCTTATGGAGGCCAATGGCTATGAAGTTGTATTGCAAGAAGAAAAAAGAAAAAGTGAGGAGGATCCTCAATTATATACTGTTGGAGTAACTGATATGTCATTTAATCCAACAACTTATGTGTTCCAGCGTAGATTAAAAACTATTGACGGTGAACACATTGTTAATCAGGATTACTGGAATCAAAAATCAGAAGATACTAATCCAAGCTACTGGAAAAACTCGAAATAATCAATTTACAAAGTGTAAATTCTTTTATTAATTGGTTATGTATAAGAAAACTGTCATATTTAAATATGGCAGTTTTTTTTATTTTTAGTTATTACGATTTCAGAAGTATAATTTAACGAAAAATTAATTCTAATTTTTGACGATATATTCCTATATTTAGTGTTTGATTAAAGAATTTAATTATTCACAATAATACTGTTAAAAAATGAAGGTACTATTTTATACAAAGGAATTTCCACCATATGTGTATGGAGGAGCTGGAGTTGTTGTTGAATACCTTGCTGCTGAGCTGGAAAAAATCATGGATATTGACGTTCGATGCTTTGGTGATCAGGAGGTTGCATCAGATCATCTTACAGTTACAGGATTTCCATATGACAATCCGATTTTTGAAAATACAGATAGCAAGCTAAAAGCTGTAATGAATAGTTTAAGTACTTGTTTGCATATGAACGCAGATGCAGTAGATGCAGATGTTGTTCATTGTCATACCTGGTATGCTCAATTTGCTGGTATTGTCGCTAAATTATGTTATGGTGTTCCTCTGGTTATTACAACACATTCTTTAGAGCCTTTGCGACCTTGGAAAAGGGAACAGTTAGGTAGAGGTTATGATGCGTCATCATGGGTTGAAAAAACAGCAATTGAAATGGCCGATGCAATTATTGCAGTATCAAAGGAGACCAAAGAAGATGTGTTGAATTATTTTGATGTTGATAAAGATAAGATCAAAGTAATTTATAATGGAATAAATCTTGAAGAATATGTGGTGACTGAAGAGACTTCTACTCTTGAAAAGTTTGGAATAGATCAATCAAAACCCTTTGTTCTTTTTGTAGGGAGAATTACCAGACAGAAAGGTATTATACATTTGGTAAATGCGATAAAATATATTGATCCTGATACACAGATCATTCTATGTGCCGGTGCACCCGATACTCCTGAAATAGCTAAAGAAATGGAAGATAGTGTTAGTGAGGTGAAAAAGACACGAGACAATATTATTTGGATTGATGAAATGCTACCTAAAAAAGAAGTAATACAACTGTATTCACATGCCGATGTATTTTGTTGCCCATCTATTTATGAACCATTTGGAATTATTAATGTTGAAGCGATGGCTTGTGAAACTGCAGTGGTTGCAAGTGCTGTAGGTGGAATTAAAGAAGTAGTTATAGATGGTGAAACAGGGATATTGATTCCATTAGAACAACAAGATGTAGCTCCTTTTGAACCGATTAACCCCGAAAAATTTGCACAAGATCTTGCAAAAGGTGTTAATACATTAATCAATAACAAAGAATTAAAAAATAAAATGGCAAAAAAGGGAAGAAAAAGAGTGGAAGACACTTTTGATTGGAGTGCCATTGCAATAGAGCACAAAGAATTGTATAAATCGTTAAAGCAGTAATTATGGATAATAAAGTATTAAGTATAATTTTAGGTGGTGGACAAGGTTCAAGATTATATCCTCTAACTGAAAAAAGGTCAAAACCTGCAGTGCCAATTGCTGGTAAATATAGATTAGTAGATATACCAATCTCCAATTGTTTAAATTCGGATATTAAAAGAATGTATGTGCTTACCCAATTTAATTCTGCTTCTTTGAACCGACATATCAAGAACACTTATCACTTTAGTTTTTTTAGTAGAGCATTTGTTGATGTTCTGGCAGCTGAACAAACAATGGATAGTTCAGAATGGTTTCAAGGTACTGCTGATGCTGTAAGACAAAGCATGCATCATTTTATAAAACATGATTTTGAATATGCTCTTATTTTATCAGGTGATCAATTGTATCAAATGGACTATAGTTTGATGAT
>JAUVCP010000224.1 GCA_030590765.1 Flavobacteriaceae bacterium
AAAAATAATAAACGTCTGCTATAGTTTTAACCAATGCTGCTATTGTTAAAATAGCAAGCATAAAATGTAAAGTTAATTTATAGGCATTGACCCAAGGTCGGTCAACCATGCCACTCAACACCATGATCCATCCAGCAGAAGCCGTTAAAGCTGCCAGTACCACAACAATAATTAATCGTTTTATTAAATACCAATCTATTTTTTTCTTTATGGTAAAAATAATAAACGGAATTATAAAAATAATACCCAAAAGTCTAACCCACAACCTATGAAAATACTCCCAGAAATAAATGGTTTTAAAATTCTTTAATGTGAATTCAGAATTGATCTTATGAAACTGGGGCGTTTGTTTGTAAAGTTCAAAAATTTCATTCCATTGCTCTTTTCCAAATGGAGGGATGATTCCAGTAATAATATCCCATTTGGTAATAGAAAGACCTGAACCGGTAAGTCTTGTAATCCCTCCTAAAATTACCTGCCCAATCAACATGATCAATCCAAGAGTTAACCAAAATCTAATGGTTTTGTTATATCTGTATGTTTTCAAATGTTTCATTTTAATGTTATTTCCATTCGATCGATTCCATTAAATGGATAATGTCTTTTTGAAGATAGTTAATTGCAGGTTTTATAGAGTCATAATTTGGCTGTATGTTAAAATAAACAGCTCCTGTGATAAAATTCTTAACACTGTCTGTTGCATGAAATTGAATCGGAGAGGCGGCATTTCCGGTGACTTCATATATAGCTCCATATACATTTTTAACCTTATTGGAATATGGAATTGAGCTAATTCCATCAGCTTTAATTGCATGTTTAAATGTCAGTTTTTCCGACTCAATAAAAAGTTCTTTTAAATCATGATCAATGGTTCTGTATGTTATGTTAATGCTTGCATTCAGGTCAGGATAGTTAATGTTTGCCCAGCATTTATCATTAGTTTTGACCTCTGCTAAAGTTGAAATTTCAAATTGATAAGGGCAATTCTGATCGTTTAAGATATAATTTGGATTCTCGTATTGCAGTCTCAATTGAGCTTTTGGTTTTGGCAAAACATCTTCTTTACATGAAGTGACCAAAATACTTAAAGAAAGTATAATAAAAATAAGATTATTTACTTTAAAATAGTTCATATCATTATTTGTTTGGTAAAGTTACTTTTATTTTTTTTATACGTTTTTTGTCGAGGGCTAAAACTCTGAATTTAAATCCTTGATAGGTGATTATTTGATCCTTTGCAGGGAATTTACTTGTTAGTTCTAAAACAAAACCAGCTATCGTTTCTGCTTCAAATTTATTATTATCTAAAATTTCATCTTCAATCTGAACCACTTTGTAAAAATCTTTTAAGGTTGTTTTTCCTTCAAAAATATAGTTTAAGTTATCTAATTTGGTGTAAGAAAGATCATTGTGATCAAATTCATCTGAAATGTCACCAACAATTTCTTCAATAATATCCTCCAATGTAATCAAACCTGAAGTCCCGCCATATTCGTCAACAACTATTGCCAGATGATTTTTCATTTCCTGAAATTCTTTTAGTAGATCGTCTAATTTTTTATTTTCGGGAACAAAAAAGGCTTCACGGATAATTTTCTTCCAATCGTAATTCTTTTTATTGATATGCGGAATTAGGTCTTTGGTATATAGTACACCAATGATATTGTCAATATTTTCCTGGTAAACCGGTATTCTGGAATGACCTTTCGCAATGATTTTGTCAATTATCAATACAAATTCCTCATCATCCGATAAAGCAAAAATATCCATCCTAGGGCACATAACCTGCGTAGTTTCTGTATTTCCAAAGTTTACAATTCCCTGTAATATTTTTTTTTCTTCTTTGGTTGTTGCCCCAGACGAGGTTAATTCAAGGGCTTGAGAAAGTACTTCAACGGAAAATTCTGATTTCTTTTTACTTAATTTTTTTTCAACAATTCCTGTCATTTTTAAAAGAGGGATACTCAAAAAAGAAAGTAAAGTATTTAAAACAACCATAGGTTTAGCCATGGAAACGGCAAATTTCATTGTGTTTCTACTTGCATATACCTTTGGTAATACCTCTCCAAACAGCAGGATCAAAAAAGTGACAAGAACTATTTCAATAAGAAATTTTAAAATCACAGAGCTTATACCGCTAAAAAAATAATTCCCAACATAATTAAATGTCAAGATAAACAGAATATTTATAAAATTATTAGAAATTAATATGGTTGCCAGTAGTTTTTTTGGTTTTTGAAGTAATTCATATACAAGTTTTTGGCTTGAATTATCTTCCATATCTTCATTAAAATTTGATTTAGATAAAGAAAAAAAGGCTACTTCTGAACCAGAAATAAGTGCAGATAATACTAATAGAACAAGTAAAATGAAAATACCTGAAATAACAGGCCAGCTAATATTTATGATTAAAAAAAAACTCGAGAGTGTAGAATCCAAAGATTTATAATTTAGTTAATAATTTAAATGAATTGAAAAATTTCATTTACATTTCAAGGTTGTGGTGTTTGAGATTCTTGTTGATTCAAATCCTTTTTTGTAGATAAAAAAGTCATATCCATTGCATGAATTTCAGTTGTATACCTTTTAATACCATCTTGTTCCCATTGTCTTGTTTTAATTTTGCCTTCTACATAAACACGATCGCCTTTACTTAAGTATTTCTCACAAATTTCGGCTAATTTGTTTTTAACAACAATATTATGCCATTCAGTAGTTGTTATTTTTTCGTTAGTTTGCTTATTATTGTAAGTTTCATTTGTTGCAACAGGAAATCTTCCTATTGAATTTCCGCCTTCAAAATAATGCATTTTCACTACATCACCTAAATGGCCAATTAGCATAACTTTATTCAATGAATTACCCATAAATCTTGTTTTATTAGGTCAAAGATAATATAAAAAATTATGTTGTAATTCTATATGTATCAATAAAGTTTTGAATTAAAGTAGGTATGGCAAAATTACTTATGTTTTCCCATAAAACAGCATCTTTCAATTTGCTCTCAATGTTTACAATCCAAAAAGTAGTATGTAATTTTTGATGTGTTAGTTTATGCACTATTTGACCTTTATTGAATTTGACAAGTTTAAATTTCAGATCTCCAATCAATTTTTGAAATTCATCTGTATTCATTAGATATTCTGCATTTATTTCAGAATCAGATTCATGTAATGGGAATTCAAATAGATTCTTCCATATATCCTTACCTTTTCTTTGTTTTATAACAGTTTGTTCTCCATTCTCAACGATCAGGTAATTGAAAAATCTATTTCTTATTTTGACTTTATTGATCTTTATAGGGAGAATTTTAAGCATATCATTTTGAAGTGCATAGCAACTATTGTTTAGGGGACAAGTGCTACAATTCGGATTTTTAGGCTTGCATACAATGGCTCCAAATTCCATAATTGCCTGATTATGTGTTCCGGGATTTTTATGATCCAGTGTTAATTGTGCCAGTTTTTTAAATTCTTTTACCCCTTTTTGGGAATTGATAGCGGAGTGAACACCAAAATATCTGGATAAGACTCTGTAAACATTACCATCAACTGTTGCGTGTGGTTTCTCAAAGCAGATGGAAAGGATAGCAGAAGCGGTATAATCACCTATTCCCTTTAATTGGATTAAATCAGCATATTCATTTGGAAAAACACCATTCAAAGATTGATCAATAAATTGTGCAGTATGGTGTAAATTTCGTGCTCTGGAATAATAACCTAACCCCTGCCAAAGTTTTAAAACCTCATCTTCTTTGGCGTTGGCGAGATGAGAAATTTTGTTAAAACGATCAATAAATTTTAAATAATAAGAAGTGCCCTGAGCTATTTTTGTTTGTTGTAAAATAATTTCAGATAACCAAATAAAATAAGGATCTTTGGTTTTGCGCCATGGTAAATCACGTTTATTTAATAAATACCACATTATTAATGTGTTAGAAAATTGTATATTTCCTTCCATTTTGCAATAGTACAATTAATTTATCTAATTAAATTTTAATCAATTAGCTTTCCAAAATTGATTAATTGTATTATATTTGCCGACTCAAATAACGATTACATAATATTATAAATAATTTAAAATGACAAAAGCAGAGATAGTAGCGAGCATTTCAGAAAAATCTGGTATAGAAAAAGCGGATGTTTTAAGAGTAGTTGAAGATTTAATGACTGAAGTAAAAGGATCATTAAATAATGGTAATAATGTTTATTTAAGAGGTTTTGGTAGTTTTATCGTAAAAGAAAGAGCTGAAAAAACTGGTAGAAATATATCAAAAAATACTACTATAAAAATTCCGGCACATAATATTCCAGCGTTTAAACCTGCAAAAGTTTTTGTAGAGAGCGTAAAAAAGAATGTTCCTGTAAAATAATAAAAACCTAATAATTTAGTTTAATATGCCAAGCGGTAAAAAAAGAAAACGTAGCAAAATTTCTACGCATAAGCGTAAGAAAAGGAGTAGACAAAATAGACATAAAAAGAAGAAATAGGTGATTAATCACCTATTTTCTTTCATTTATGAGTTTACAAATAGTTCTTTGACATAAAAATTTGTTGTAAAACAAATTTCAAGGTTATAAAATTATAACCTGTAAATATATATATTAACCTATCTGCCTTCGTATTTGATAGATACAGAGGTTAGATGCAAAACATAACAGAGTGAAAACAGAATTAATAATAAGATCGAATTCCTCTGATATAGATTTTGCCTTATTAAGAGACGGAAGACTTGTTGAATTACACAATGAAACTTTGGATAATAAATTCTCCGTTGGAGACGTATTTTTAGCCAAAATTAAAAAAACACTATCCGGTCTGAATGCAGCATTTGTAAATGTTGGAAGTGAAAAAGATGCATTTCTACATTATCATGATTTAGGCCCACAATTAACATCTTTAAAAAAATA
>JAUVCP010000040.1 GCA_030590765.1 Flavobacteriaceae bacterium
ATATACTGATCCTGTCCAATCTTTTGAATTTCGCCGAAAATTAGCAGAAAGAGTGAGAGATCTACAAAATACAGATTCCATATTGTATCATAATTTAGAAACTCAATTTGATAATTTTTTTAATAAGATTGATGATTTAAAAATTACTCAGGGCTTTTTCCGTTCTTCCTTTCTCGAAAAAAACAAGAGTATTGTTTTAATGGCCTATATATTTCAATTAGCCCTGCTATTCCCTTTTTATATAATCGGACTTATCACAAATTATATCCCTTATAAGGTCCCTTTATGGATCTTTAAGGCTCTAAAACCTGATATTGAATATCGAGCTTCCATTCATATGATCAGCGGAATGATTGTTTTCCCCTTGTTTTATCTGGTTAATATCATCTTGTTTCATAAGTATATTAGCAGCGAATTTGTATGGAGTATTTTATTTCTTTTCTCCTTACCTTTTTTAGGATTTATTGTGTTGTTTTATTGGAAAATCATAAAGCGTTTTTTAAGAGTTTTAAAATTTTATTTTAGTGTTAAGCAAACAGACAAAGAAAAATTGATTAAGCTGAGGAATTCGCTTTCAGAGCAAATCAGAAATATTTAATTATTCAAAAATGTGTTGATTAATGACACCTTAAATAGGACTTCCTTTGTAGATATATTACAAATAGATCAAAGCGGAGTATTTATGATTTAAAAAAGCATTTCACTTATTTATCTGTAAATCAATAGAATCTATGATTTTAATTTTGTTTTCATGAATAATAAGTGCAAAGTGCCTTTATTTCATATAAAAACATATATTTGTAGACCATTTTGTATTTGTGGTAACTAAAAAAAAGGGGATTCTGTATAAAATACAATAGCTTTCAATATGTGTTTAATGTATTGATATTTCTATTTAATTCCCTAATTTTTATTGTTAAAAAGATTAAACAATTGCTGTTATTCATTGATGGTTATTTGAAAACAATTTGGAGTTAGTATTGCTATGCTAAAGAATAAATGCTATTTGGTGTTTTAAATGAAGTAGAATAATAAAGAAGAATAAGATTCTTTAGCATTAAATTTTTAGGAATGAAAAAAGCAATAGCAGTTTTACTTATCGGAATTTCAATGAATCAGTTGAATTCTCAAATCAAGGTAGATCTTTCGGAAGTTGAAAAAAGGAATATTGATGGAAAATCAATGATCTATAAGGATAATAAAAAATTTGAGGGAGTGGTTTATGAGAATTACACTACTAAAAAGCAGGTATACAGTGTAAAGGATGGTCTAAAAGAAGGACCATATGAGTATTATTATGAAAATGGTCGGTTAAAAAGAAAGACATTTTTTAAAAATGATAAAATTGATGGATCCTATGAAGAGTACTATGAAAATGGTCAGTTAAAGATAAAAACTGTATTTTCAGATGGAAAATATAATGGTCCTCTTGAAATGTATTTCAAAGATGGTCAGTTACAAACAAAAGGAGCACTTGTAAATGGTGAATATGATGGAATACTGGAGAAATATCATGATAATGGACAACTGAAGAAGGTTCTAACTTTTGAAAATGGGGTTCAGAATGGGCCTTATAAAGCATATTATGAAAATGGTAAATTAAGAATTAAAATTTCATATATGAATGGTATGCGAAATGGTATTTTGGAGAAGTATTTTGAAAATGGAAATCTTTTTGTTAGTGCTAATTATAAGGACAATAAGGAAGATGGGGTTTTTAAAAAATATTATGAAAATGGTAAATTAGAGTCAAAACAATTCTTCAAAAACGGTAAGGAATCTCAGGAAAGTGAAGAGTTTGCTGAAAATGGCAATAGTAAAACCAAGAAAACCTATAATTAATTCTGTTTTAATTCAAGAGACTATTTTTTTATCAAGTGTCTTGTACTCTGGCTTCATGCTTTTAACAACCTACTATTTGAATTTACAGATCTAAAAAAACTTTATTATTCCTTCTTTAATTCTAATTTATTTAGTAATTTAATAGTCTGAATTGTAAATAGTTATTAAGGCTTGCTGAAACAATGCTATATAATTGTCTATAATTGAATTACGAGTGATCTGTACAATATTTAGTACAATTTTTTAATTGGTCATTATTGACTTTCAGCAAGCCTTAAAAACATTAAATATTTGTCATGCTAAAAGATGATAAAATATTTTATGAATTGTGCTTTAACTCTTTATCAGAAGGTATATGTATCACCAATGAAAGAGGAGATATTATTATGAATAATATTTCCTTGGAAAGGATTTTTAAATACGATAAAGGAGAACTTCAAGATAAGAGCATTAGTTTAATAATTCCACAACAATACAAAGAAAGACACCATAGCCATATTGAGAATTATTTTAAAAACCCTTCGGAGTTTTACAAGGGGGAGAAGCGTGAGTTTTATGGCCAATGTAAAAATGGAGATATAATTCCGATTGAGATTGGATTGAGTTATTTGAAGTACAAAGGCAATACCTATGCCAAAGCAATGATCTCTGATATTTCAAAAAGGAGAGGCAAGGAAAACAAAATTATAGAAGATAAACAGCTACTTGAAAAAGAAGTTAAAAAGAAAACAAAGAAATTATCAAGATCCGTTAAGAAATTAAAACGGACCAATTTAAAACTTGAGGAAGAAATACAAAATAGAATTTATGCAGAAGAGAAGGCAAAAAAAGCATTCCAAAAAGAAAAAGAGTTAAGTATTTTAAAAACAAAGTTTTTGTCATTGGCATCTCATGAATTTAAAACTCCCTTGAGTGGAGTGCTTTCTTCGGCTATTCTAATTGAAAAATATAACCAAAACAATCCAAATCAAAGAATAAATGACCATGCACTAACCATTAAAAAACTTGTTAAGCAATTAAATACAGTTTTAGATGATTTTTTGTTTTTAGATAAAACAGAAAATCAAAAAATTAGCTATAACTATTCTAAATTTTTGTTTTCCAATTTTTTAAATAAAATTGTTCACAATACAAAGCCAATATTAAAAAAGGGTCAAATAATTACATATACTGCAAATAATGAGGATGTTAAAGTATTTTTAGATAAGAAAATCATTGAGATTATTTTTAGAAATATTTTGTATAATGCCATAAAGTATTCTTCCGAAAAATCAAAAATTGAAGTTAAGTTCCATACCAATTCTTATATCAAAGTTACAATTATAGATGAAGGTATTGGAATTCCGAAACAAGATCAAAAACATGTTTTTGAGCGATTTTTTAGAGCCAAAAATGCAATTCATTTTCAAGGAACAGGAATTGGATTGAATATTGTTAAACATCATATTGAAAAATTTGGAGGTACAATTCAATTTAAAAGTAAAGAGAATGTGGGAACAACTTTTACGATTAAATTACCATTAAAAGCTAGCATAAATTAGAAGTAACAAAAAACAGAACTTGTGAAAAAAAAGATATTACTTATTGAAGATGACGCAATTGTAAGAGAAAACACGGCTGAAATTTTAATACTTGCAAATTATAATGTTTTAACTTCTGATAATGGTAAAGATGGTATTACAAAAGCAAATACATATCAACCGGATTTGATCATATGTGATATTTTAATGCCTGAACTTGATGGTTATGGGGTTTTACAAATTATGATGCGCAATGAAGAGTTACAAAAGATCCCTTTTATTTTTATGACTGCAAAAACCAATCATTCCGATATTAGAAAAGGGATGAATCTTGGGGCGAGTGATTATATTACAAAACCTTTTGAAGAATCAGAATTATTAAGCGCAATTGAAAGCAGGTTAAAAAGGAATGAGATCTTTGAAAAGAAGACCAGAAAAGAAGACAGTGGTGTAATTAAAAAGATTCGGTTTGAAGATCTGGAAAAAGTCTTTAAGAACAAAAAGAGATTTTTATACAAAAAAAGGAAAACGATTTATTGTAAAGGAAATAGCAGTAATTTTATTTTTTATGTAGTAAGTGGTTTGGTTAAAACCTACAGTACACACGAAGACGGGAAGGAGTTGATAACCGGTATTTTTAAAAAACATGATTTTTTTGGTTTTACATCACTTACAAAGAATATACCTTATCATGAGAATGCTGTTGCAATTAAAGAGAGTAAATTATTAAAAATAAGCAAAAAAGAGATCTATGATCTGGTAATTCAAAATCCACAGCTTGCAATTAATTTCTTTGATATACTTACCGAAAATCTAAATAGTTTAAAAGAAAGTTTGATCCATTTGGCCTATGATTCTGTAAGAAAAAAAACAGCAGAATCTATTTTATTAATGAATAATAAAAGCAAAAAGAATAATGTAGAAATATCAAGATATGATCTGGCAAGTTTGATTGGTATTGCAAAAGAAACACTTATCAGGGCACTAACTGAATTTAAAGAAGAAGGTATTATTGAAACAGATAGAAATTCAATTAGAATATTGGATATTGAAAAACTGGAAAATATCAAGTAATACTGATCATAATCAATAAAAACGCTGATGACGGTCAATGTATTTCATATTTGAATGTATTAAATTTAGAACGGAATATTAAATACTAGAATTATGAAAAATATACTTCTACCAACTGATTTTTCAACAAATTCTTTAAATGCAATTCGATATGCCAAAGATTTTTTAAAAGATGAGGATTGTACATTTTATTTGTTGAATATTTATCGCATGCCATATCTGGAGCATGATGAATTAATGATGTACAACGTAGAAAAACTAGCTTCACTTGAAAACACATTGTTAAAATCATCTCAAAGAGATTTAAAAGCAACTGTTAAAAAGATTAATTTTAGTTCTAATCACAAAATTAAACTCTTGAGTGATTATAGTTTTTTTATTGATTCAGTCAAACAAAAAATTGATGAATTCAATATTGACCTTATCATTATGGGAACCAAGGGGGCGACTGGAGCCAAGGAGATTTTTATGGGATCAAATACGGGTGATGTGATCATGAAAACTGATTGTGATGTAATGGCCGTACCAGATAAGGCAACTTTTAAAACACCAAAAGAAATTGTTTTTCCAACCGATTTCAGATTACTTTATGAGGAGGAGGATTTAGAGATCTTGAAAAAAATAGCAATTAAAAATGGGTCAAATATCAGGGTTTTATATGTTCAAAATGATGATCCACTTGATACCGAACAAAAAGCAAATAAAAAAGATCTGGAATGGGGTTTTGATGATCTAAATTATAGTTTTCACACTTTAACCAATACTGATTTTGAATCTGCTGTGAATTGTTTTACACAAAGTAGAGGTGATGTAGATATGATTGCAATCATTGCAAAGCACTATAATATTTTTCAACGATTATTCTTTAAACCGAAAGTAGAGGAACTTAGTTTTCATACCAAGATTCCTTTGTTAGTCTTACATAAAAGTAAATAGTAAAATATGGAATTATCTGTTTTTTTAGCTAAATTTTGGGGTTGGTACTTAATTACTTTTTTTGTTTTGTTTATTTTTTATCCAAAAAGGATAAAGCAATTATTTGACTTTACAAAAGATGAAAAGTTTATAATGATCATATCCATTATGGCTATTACGTTTGGCTTGCTTAGTATCATTGCTCACAGTTTGTGGGTTACTGATTGGCGTTTAGTGATCACACTTTTCGGATGGTTTGTTTTTATAAAAGGAGTGGTTCACTTTTCATTTCCACAACTTGCATTAAAATGGGTTGAAAAAGTTGACTTTAAATGGTTTCAGTTTATGATGTTTTTGTCTTTTCTTATCGGAATTATTTTACTCAATCAGGCATATGGTTTGGTACAATTTTAATAAAAAGTTATTTTTATTGATGAGAATCATCATTTTCGTTGACCGTCGTCATTGTTTTGTAATTATTGGCAATTTACCTTTACACCATATTTAGAAGCAAGGATTGTAGAAATACGAATTGTGGAAAAGTATAGATTGAACAAGAGGATGATTGAGTTCAATTGAAAGGAGTGAGAAGTTCTAAAGATTTTTAAAAAAGGTTAATTGAACCGAAAGGAGAAAAGAGAACAATTAAAAATAGTTTAGAAAAGATCACACCAGAGGAACAGGAGGTAATCACCTCCTGTTCTTGTTATGGTCTAAATTGATAACAATCAATAGTTTTATTGACGCCCGTCATTGTATCCTATTATTTTCGGTTTTAACTTTATACTGTGTGAATTTTTTGGATCTGAAAGACAGAATCCAAGACAATATTAATTTAAAACCTTTTAATCATGAAAAAAGTAATGTTAGGTTTGTTTGTATTTGGACTAACCCTCCAGCTTGGATTGACCTCCCAATTAAATGCGCAGGTCATTAATGATGGTATGTTGCCTGAAATTGAAGTTCGCTATATGAATTATAAATACTTAAATAGTGTTGGTAATGCAGCTGCACCAATTGAGGTTAAAGAACTTGAACGGAAAGTAGCAAATTTTGATATTAAAGGATCAGAATTTTATCAGGATGATTACGATTTCTATTCTGTTAATTTTTATATTCCTGATGGTCATATACTTGCAGCTTATGATAAAGATGGAAAACTTGTAAGAACTATTGAGAAGTTTAAAGATATTACACTTCCTAAATCTGTTTTAAATTCTGTTTCCAAACGATTCCCTGGATGGGCTATCTATCAAGATGTATACAAAGTTAATTACCATAAAGATAAAGGTTCTACACATGTGTACAAAATGAGACTATCAAACGGAGATAAAAAAATGAGAGTAAAAACAGATGAAAATGGAAATTTCATTTAACCCGGATTATACAGGTTTTAGGTTTGTACAGATGTGAGACATCGAAACTTTTAGATATAGGCTTCTATTTCAAAAGTTTTGTAACGAAGTAGATGTGCAAAGATAAAAAAAGCTACACCCAAAATAGGGTATTATGTTTTTGTATAAAATACATATTATATAGTTGAATATGAGTTTATTAGATCATATAAAAATAATTTTCGATGAATATTACGGGTTAATTCTGATTTTATAAAAAGGGCTATTTGAAAAGATAGCCTTTTTTATTGATCAGGATCAGTCTTTTTACTGATGGTCATCATTGTTTATTATCTTTTCAAAAATTAAATTTGGGTGTTAGAATGAATATTAATTAAAAATTATTGTGTCATGACAATTGTAAAATTTAAAAAGCACCGTTTACCTTGGTATGATAATATGTTTACCGACCTTTTAGGCACGGACAGATTACTTACCAATGACTTTTTTAGAGATGACAAATGGATGCCGGCAATGAATATCAAAGAAAATGACGAAAACTTTGAAATTGAATTGGCAGCTCCAGGATTCAATAAAAAAGATTTTGAGATCACCATTGAAAATGGAATACTTCATATTTCTGCTGAAAAAAAAGTGGAAAAAGAAGAAAAAGAAGAGGATTTCACTCGTAAAGAATTTAGCTACACCTCATTTACCCGTTCCTTTACCCTACCGGATAATGTAAATGATGAGGACAAGATCAATGCAAAATACAAAAATGGTATTTTAAAATTGACCTTGGCTAAACTACATGAAGATGAAATTACGCACAAAAGGATAATTGAAATTTCTTAGTCCCCTCATTTATTCTCTGCCTGTTAATATTTCAGGCAGAGAATATTTCGTATAAAGAAATTCTGTTTAATTTAAAAATCCATTCCAGTGAAAAAAGATAAAAAAGAAAAATTTAGAAACAAATTGTTCAAACTGCATGAACAAAATGTCACATGGTTGACAGAATTGGAATTTGTACAAGACGAACATATTTTTTTAGAAAACTTGTTAAGTGCTCATTTTTTAGACCTGAGTTCAGAAAAATTGTTTGAGCCTACCAAAAAACTAATTCATAGGTTGAATGATGTTGAGAAAATGGATAATGAGTTGGAAGATGCTATCCAAACGCACAATAAACACGTAGCAACTTTACTTGAAAGTTTACAGTTAGATGGGAAAAAAGATGTGGTAAAAGAGCATCAATCCATTAAAAGGGATTTTGAGACTTTTTATTTAAAATTCAAGTTTGTAAAAAAGAAAATATACAATATGATCAAGGAAATCATGAAAGAGCACAAACAGAAATTATTGATCAGCAATAGGTAAACTATCTGTTTAATTACTTATCCCTTTTTTTATTTAAATTGATAGAGAAAGAGGTCTCTTGTCAAGGCCTCTTTCTGCATTTCATCTAAAAGTTACACAATGCTTTAAACATGTGCTATCTATTTCTTTGATTTATTATAGAATTGCATTCCTAAATTTGCTTTTTTATCATGATCAAATAAAGTAGCATTGTCCCAGTGAGAGCCCTTTCCCCAAAGAGTACTGCAACCCGTAGAAACCCAGGCAGGCTCCCAATATACAAGTCCTTTGCCTCCTGATTTTTCAATTACATCTTGCAGTTTAATTAGATAATCTAGCTGTCCTTGTTCAGTAGCAGGAAACCCATCTATCAGAGCATTACTATCTAATATATTATTAGCTTCATCAGCATTTGTTAAGGTAAATGGATAGGCAGTTTCAGCTACCATCAATTTTTTACCGTATGTATTTATTAAGTTTCGGAATGGAACAGAAACATTATCCAATGTATACTCAGACCACTTTGGATAATAAGATAATCCTATCCAATCAAAATCTGTAACGCCATTTTTAGTTGCTTGTTCAAACCACCATAAACCATTTTCTGGCTGAGCAATATGAAGCATAACTTCCACTTTTTTATTTTGAGTTTTTGAGATATCTCTCACTGCTTTAATTCCTTTATTTAATAAATAAGCGTTTCTGTCCCAGTCTATAGGCCATTCTAAAACATCTTTTTGTAAAATCATTGGGTTTGTTTCGTTGCCTATTTGAACAATTTCAGGTAAAAGATTTGCAATTGCCAAATTGTTCAATATTTCGTAGGTATAGCTATAAAGCAATTCTCCCAGAGCTTCTTTATTACTAAATTCACTTTCCCAGGCCAATGGAATTTTTTGTTGTGAAGGATCTGCCCATGTATCTGAATAGTGAAAATCGAGTAATACATTCATTCCTGTTGCTTTTGCTCTTTGAATGGATTTTTTCACATCTTCATAGTTTGAATAATTAGTCCAGGATGGGTTATGCCATAGTCGTAAACGAACTAAGTTGGCACCTGCATCCTTAAAAATTAAATAAGGATCTTTTACAACATCATTTTTATCCTTATATATTGCTCCGCAATCTTCCATTTCATTTATATACGATAAATCTGCTCCAAAATAAAATGAAGGAGGTTTTTCGGGCAATGGATCCGGAGGTTGAGTTGACTCATTTTGAGAAGAACAACTTAATGAATTAAGTAATATGGCTATGAATATAAATTTCCTCATATAATTAGTTATTACACTTTTCCTCATACTTTAATAATTTTGAAGTTTTAAAATAAGAGATTCTAGCGGGGCGATTTTTATTCTCATAGTAGACATATCTTTTTTAATCTTCAAATTAGTGGTGATTTTATCGTACAATTGATCTTTAAACTGATAATTACCTTCTTTTAAATTCCATTTTGTAATTACAGATTCAGGCAGGTGCAGATCAAACTCATAACTTTCTATTGCGTCAAAATTGCTAATGATGATAAGTTTTTCATTATCATTCCATCTTACAAAAGAAAACAATTTGTGGTTATACTTTTTTGTATTGGAGCGATTATAGCTGTGAATTTCTTGATAATTTCCCATAAGGGAGCTGCTGTTGATCGTGAAATTTAATAATCGTTTATAGAAACCTCGCAATTCCTTTTCTTGTTCGCTAGATTGCCCTCCATCAAATTTTTTATGATTCATCCATCTTTGGTAGTGAGGTACTCCAATATAATCAAATATCGAAGTTCGGGTAGGTTTGCCAAAACCGGCATCTTCACTACCTGGTTCTCCAACCTCTTGTCCGAAATAGATCAAAGTTGGCGATGTACTTATAGTTGCCGATACAACCATAGCTGGTTTCCCTTTTTTTGCCGATCCTGCAAAATCAGGACTTGCTATACGTTGTTCATCATGATTTTCTAAAAAATGCAACATATTATGCTCTATATCTGAATGATCCTTTTGAATCTTCGTAAGATTATCGGTTAAACCATGACCCTGCATAATATGTTTTATGGTGTCATAAAAAGCAACTTTATCATATAAATAATCCATTTTTCCTAAATGGATATAGTCACGGTACATGGCCGGGTTATATACTTCTGCCAAAAGAAAAGCATCTGAATATTTTACCTTTATGGATGAATTCATATAACTCCAAAACTCAACAGGAACCATTTCAGCCATATCAAATCGAAGTCCGTCTACCCCTTTTTCCAACCAAAATAATGCAATATCTTTAAATTTGATCCATGAATCAGGTAAGTCTTTGTCCTTCCAAAATGCTAAATGTTCTTCGTATCCTTTTTTATCAAATCCTTCTGGTAATTGGTCAAAGTCTTTAGTTCCATCAGGCTGCACGCCATAATTTATTTTTACTGTTTCATACCAGTCGTAAAAATCTGGTTGTGCCAATCGAGATCCGTTACCAGTCCATTTTGCTGGAATTTCTTTAAATTTTCCATCTGCCAAAGGATGTTTTTCTCCACCAAGGGGCAAATAGTTGTTTTTCCAAACAGGCACTTTAAAATTCTCACCTACTACATAATAATA
>JAUVCP010000268.1 GCA_030590765.1 Flavobacteriaceae bacterium
CCTTTTTTTGTTTTAGGTTTCTGAGAGCTTTTTTCTCTGTTTAAAATAAAGAACCTTGTAGAGTTTTGTTTGATTGTTTGTATATCATCACGAATCACTTCCAAATCATAAATTTCAGCGGCTCTTTTGCTAGCAATTGCTGCTATACCTTTAATTTGTTGTTCCTGAATTCTTTTTGCTACTTCAGCAGTATCACTTTCTTCTACTAATTTAATATTCGGATGATCTCTAAAGAATTTTCTACATTGCAGTATTGCCATCGGGTGCGACCAAACCTCTTTGATGTCTTCGAGTTTCTGACCTTCTAAAGCCATTAAATGATGATGAATATTTAAATAAACCTCTCCTTTTATAGATAGATCATATTCATCAATTAAAGCATAATTTGGCAAAATAGCCCCAGCTATAGAATTTTCAATCGCCATTACCGCACTGTCAGCTTCCTTATTTTTAAGCAAAACGGGTATTTCAGTAAAAGATAAACACTCGCTTAAAGTAATATCTTTTCCAAAAAAATCTTCTGCCACTATATGGTGGAAGGAACCTTTTATACCTTGAATTGCAATTTTCATTTTATTTTATTCAAAAAAAAAAGTCCCGAATTTCTTCGAGACTTTTAAGTTATATTTTATTATAATTTTAAATATACACAGTCTCGCCTTTATTTGTAAAATAAAAGAAAAAGAAATAACGAGTATAAAAATTATTTGAATTGATCACTTTTTTTAATTTATGGCAGCAAATCTATACATAAATTTTTTATTTACAAGTATTTTTATAGAATTATTGTCAATTTATTTAAATTTCTACTATTTTAGTATGAAACTCTTAACAGAATATGTTTAGTCATCAATTTAGTTTCCCAAAACTAAACAATCTTTAACCAAAGTTTTGTTTCTTTGTTCTATTCAAAAAAAATTACAAATGTCGATTCTTGTTGAGAATACAACGAAATTATACGGAAAACAAAAAGCATTGAATAATGTGAGTTTTGAAATTCCTTCTGGTGAAATTGTTGGCTTTTTAGGTCCAAATGGGGCAGGGAAATCAACCATGATGAAAATCATCACTGCTTATATCTCTAAAACAGAAGGGGAAATATCCGTTAATGGTTTTGATGTTGATAAAGATCCTTTGGAAGTTAAAAGGTCCGTAGGTTATTTACCCGAACATAATCCTCTTTATCTCGATCTGTATATCAAAGAATATTTAAATTTTCACGCCGATATTCATAAGGTAACCAAACAAAGAATTGAAGAAATTATTGAACTGGTTGGTCTTACTCCTGAAAAGAATAAAAAAATAAGTCAGTTATCAAAAGGATACAGACAAAGAGTTGGCTTGGCAGCAGCACTTTTACATGATCCCGAAGTTTTGATATTAGATGAACCAACAACCGGATTAGATCCTAACCAACTTGCAGATATCAGAAATCTGATCAAAGAAATTGGAAAATCAAAAACAGTTCTTCTATCTACTCATATCATGCAGGAAGTAGAAGCCATGTGTGACAGAGTGATCATCATCAATAAAGGAGAAATAGTTGCCGATAAAAAATTAGAGGATCTGTTAAAAAATCAGGAACAAATTATTGAAGTAGAATTTGATCTATGTGTAGAAAAACAATTACTCCAAAAAATTACCAATATCAAAACCATTGAAAACATTTTTGACAATACATGGAATTTAACCTTCGACACTAAAAAAGATATGCGGGGTCAAGTTTTTGATTTTGCAAAAGATAATGGACTTAGAACATTATCATTACAACAAAAGATTAACAGTCTGGAAATTTTATTTCAAAATCTTACAAATTAACCTTTACACCTTGCATAAAAAAATAATTATATTATTTATTTGGATACTTACTTCATCTTCTCTAATGTCTGCACAGGAAATGAAAAATGACTTTTATATCACTAAAGGAAAAGGTTTTGAATTTCATTTTTTTGAAGATCAATACTTACTACAAATTGATTTTAGAGGTCAGTTTAGAGCTAATTATTTACATGATGATTTTCCAATATTAGGTGAGGATTTTACGGAAGAAAATACCAATTTTAAAATAAATAGAGCCAGAATAAAAATTGGTGGATATGTTTATAAACCCTATTATAAGTTTTATTTTGAACAAGATATTGTTGGAGGTAATTTGCTCGATTTTAGAGTGATGATTGAAAAATATTCTTTTTTAAAATTAAAAGTTGGGCAATGGAAAGCCAGATATTCAAGAGAAAGAGTAATCTCTTCAGGAAATCAACAAGATATTGAGAGATCAATAATCAATAGTGTTTTTACCATCGACAGGCAACAAGGAATTTCACTTTATGGAAATTTAAAAGGGAATGGAGCTGCAAATTTTAATTACTGGTCATCCGTCTTTTCGGGTACGGGTATAGGTGGTGCCTCTAATGATAAAAATACTTTAATGTATTTGCTAAGGATACAATGGAATCCAAATGGAGAAATATTAAAATTTTCGGGTTCAGATTTAGAAAATCACCAAAAATTCATTTCAACCATTGCTATTGCAGGAGTTACCAATACAAGTAGATACACACAATTTTCAACCAGTGGTGGAGGACAATTACCTGGTTTTGAAGATGGAGTTGACGGACAATATAAAGTAGATCAATTTTTGTTTGAAACAGCTTTTAAATATAAAGGAATATCATGGCAGCAAGAATTACATTATAAAAATGTGGATGACAAGGTTAATTTAGAACAAACTTCTCTGATAGGTAACTATTTTCAATTGGGCTATTTTTTTAATTCTAGTTTTGAAAAATTCCCAAAAGAATTAGAATTTTTTGCACGTCAGGCATTTTATAATCCAAACTTAGATATTTCTGGTAATAATCATTACGAATATACAATTGGCTGCAACTGGTTTTTTAAGGGACATAAAAACAAATTAACATTTGACTATTCTTATTTGCAAACCGATGAAACAGAGTTAGTTTATAATAAAGGAAATAGGTTTAGATTACAATGGGATATTTCTATTTTTTAAGGAGTAATTTCTTAAAACCTATCTTTGTGAAAAAATAAAACCATGGATCTTTCTAAAATTCCTAATATAAAAAACCTTGATAGTAACAACTTTTTTTTACTTGCCGGGCCATGTGCTATTGAAAGTGAAGAAATGGCGATGCAAATTGCTGAAAAATGTGTAAAGATCACTAATAAACTGAGAATTCCATATGTTTTTAAAGGAAGTTTTAAAAAAGCAAATCGCTCAAGAATTGATAGTTTTACCGGAATTGGTGATAAAAAAGCCTTAGAGATTCTTCAAAAAGTAGGAAAAGAGTTTAATATTCCAACCGTTACCGATATTCATACTGAAAATGATGCTGTAAAAGCTGCAGCATATGTAGATATTTTACAAATTCCTGCTTTTTTAGTGCGTCAAACAGATCTGGTTGTAGCCGCAGCAAAAACCGGTAAAGTAGTCAATCTAAAAAAAGGACAATTTATGAGTCCGGAAGCCATGAAACATGCCGTTAAAAAAGTCCACGACAGTGGTAATCAACAAGCAATGATCACAGACAGAGGCACCATGTTTGGCTATCAGGATATGGTGGTTGATTTTAGAGGAATTCCCATAATGCAGCAATATGCTCCAACTATTTTAGATATTACACATTCTCTACAGCAACCCAATCAAGCAAGTGGTGTAACAGGTGGTAAACCTGAATTAATTGAAACTATTGCAAAAGCTGGAATTGCTGTTGGTGTGGATGGTATATTTTTAGAAACACATTTTGACCCAAGTATTGCAAAATCAGATGGAGCTAATATGCTAAAACTAGATTATTTAGAAGATTTATTGACTAAGTTGGTGGCTATTCGTAAAACAGTGATTCGGTTTTAATTACATATCATTGAATAATATAAATGTTAAAAGTATTATTTTTGGCTCATCGCTCTAGTGAGACATAAAAAGTAAAGAGCAGAGAAAACCTCTCGACTGCGCCCCTTTAGATTTGTTTCTTAAATATTTGTTCTGTTTTCAAAGATGAAAAAGAACCAAAAAATCTTTACCTAAAGGATGATTTTGCTTTGCACCGGTCACCAAAAAGATGAATAAATCAAGGAATTAACAAAATTATTCTTACTCCCTTCCCCTTTGTTTTCCTCCTGTTCATTGTGACCTAAATCTGCCTTCAGGCATCGTTCACATGGAAGTAAATTGATTACGACATAATTGGTAGGTTTTATCAAAATATTCAAATGTAGGTAAGAAA
>JAUVCP010000084.1 GCA_030590765.1 Flavobacteriaceae bacterium
TTGATTGTTATTTCAGATGACTGGACTTTAGAAAGCGGAATACTGACACCAACCAATAAGATCAAAAGAAATATAATTCAGGAAACTTATAAAGAGCTTTATAAAAAATGGTATCAACACAGTAATAAATTTGTGATTGCCTGATTTTATAGCAATTCAATATAAAATAAATAATTATTTGCCCGGTGACAAAAAATACTCTTAAAGGGTGAGTTGTTGCGAAATCATAAGAGAAAGAGAAAACTGTCAGAAAAAAAGCTTCAATCTAAAAAGGAATCTTTAAACTCTTGTATAATATTTTGAGCAGCTTTTACAGGTGATATTTTTGATGATACAATTTCTTTTTCAAATATTTTCAAATGCTCCTTTATATCCTCTGAGTCATAAAACAATCTTTTTAATTCTTCATTGATATTGTTATACATCCACTGTATTTGTTGATTAATTCTGTTTTGTTTAAAATAACCATTCTCTAAAACCAACTTTTTATATGCTGAAATCTTATCCCAAACATGATCAATTCCAATATTTTTAGTGGATGAGGCAGTACTTACAACGGGTGTCCAACCTGATTCCGATCGCGGAAAAATATGCAATGCATTTTGGTATTGCAGTTTTGCCATTTCACTTCTTCGGATATTATCTCCATCTGCCTTATTGATTACAACCATATCTGCCATTTCCATGATCCCTTTTTTAATCCCTTGTAACTCGTCCCCTGCTCCGGATAACATTAAAAGCAAAAAGAAATCAGTCATGCCGTGAACAGCAGTTTCAGACTGACCAACACCAACTGTTTCAATCAAAACCACATCATAGCCTGCAGCTTCACATAACAACACGGTTTCACCAGTTTTATTTGCAACACCTCCTAAAGTATCTCCAGATGCAGATGGCCTGATATAAGCATTATCCAGATTTGCCAGCTCTTCCATACGGGTCTTATCTCCTAGAATACTTCCCTTAGAACGTTGACTACTAGGATCAATAGATAAAATTGCAACCTTGTGACCCTGACCTATCAGATGCTTACCAAATACCTCAATAAACGTGCTTTTTCCAACTCCTGGAACACCTGTAATTCCTATTCGAATAGAATTACCCGACCTCGGTAATACTGCCTGAATGATCTCTTTGGCCAGTTTTTTATCACTTTCTAAATTACTTTCAATAATGGTTATGGCTCTGGAAAGAATTACGCGACTTCCATTTAATATACCATCAATATACTCTTCTGCTTTTAGCCTGTTTCTTGATTTGAATTTCTTACCCACTTTAATATGTATGCTAAATAATTTAACAATAAGTCATATACATGACCACTGATAATAAGTTTTAAAATCTGAAATAAAGATAATCCTATTTAAAATAAAAACAGGAATTAAGATAGTTTTTTATATGGAACACTAACTATTTTTTTAGACAGGATAAAACGGCAACTACAACGATAGATCTTCAAAAATCTTTCTTCTGTAATTTTACTTTCATTCTCCAAACCGGTATAATTACCCACAAGGTTAGCACAAATAATGATGAGATCAAGCCTAAATTAGTTCCAAAGAATTCTTTAAAAACAGCTCCGGTATAACCTAGTAAAGCAGAAATATCCAGCTTAAGTAATATTAATATTCTGGATAGATCAATTGGATTGAACATGGTTGCCAGTAATGAAAACTTATCTAAAGGGTACTCATTTAACATCACAAGAGAAATCAAAAATATCCCGTCGTAAATTACTGCTAAGAATAGCCACATTAAGATGGCATAACCAAAACCTTTGATCTTATTTTCATTGGATAATGCAATATTGAAAGCCAATGCAACAAAAATAAAATTCAGGAATGATCCAACTAACAAAAGTAATCCAAAATCAAAAATTGCGGTTGACCTGAACAGGCCATATAACAAAAACGGAATACCCAATCCAAGAACTAGACTAAGGGTCAGTGAGATAGAAATTCCTATATACTGCCCCATAAAAATTGTACTTCTTTTAATGGGTTGTGCCAGTAACAGTTCTGTAAACTCTTTGGAATTATAATAATACATTACCCCAAATATTGTTCCAATCAATGGAGTTAGAACAATAATGATATTCATTAAAGTAATCACCGCTTTATTAACATCATTATTTAAAAATAATAATACAAATCCAAGAGCCAGATAAAAAGCAAAGTATACATAACTCCAACGGCTACGCATTAAATCGTAAAAGCTGTACTTTAATATTTTAAACATTTTCTTTGGTCATTAAGTTAGCAATAGCATGTTCAAGATCTGTTTGCTTTGTCTGCTTTTTTAACTGAGCAACACTGCCTTTAAAATAAATTTCACCATCTAATAAAAATACTATTTCATCGGCTATTTCTTCAACAAAACTCATGATATGTGTAGTAATTAAAAGCGTTTTTCCTTTTTCTTTTTCCTTTTGAATGATCTGTTTTAAATGGATCAATGAAATAGGATCTAAACCTGTTGTTGGTTCATCTAAAATAATAAGATCACTGTCAAACATAAAGGTTAAAACCAAATTTACTTTTTGTTTAGTTCCTCCAGATAGATTGCCCAGTTTTTTATCTAAAAACAATTCTAATCCAAAAAGATCTATCAAATCCTGATCATTTGCTTCTTTAGGTCGGAGGTTCTTAACCATGGCAATCAACTCATTTACAGAAAGATTTTCTGGGAAATTTGCAATTTGAGGCAAATAATTAATTTGATTTCGGTAATCCCATTGTTTCAATACTGAATTACCATCAATTTTTATATCTCCTGCATTTGGAATAACCATTCCTAAAATACTTTTGATCAAAGTCGTTTTTCCAGATCCATTTGGGCCCAATATTGCAAAAATTCCACCTTTATTAATTTCGAGATCCAAACCATCTAAAACAGTTAGTTTTCCAAATTTTTTATGTAGGTCTGTAATATCTATCATTTTCAATCTATCTCTTATTTAACTAATTATTACCATCTGTTCAAGTAATATTTCTACTCATAAATTGGGTTTACTGGTTTCGTTAATGGCTTGCTATCTAGTAAATTATCAGGAGTAAAAACAGGAGATACTTTTTCTGAAAAATTTATGATATCAACAAACAAACTCCTCAGTAATACCAATGTTTCAGGAGTTTTATTTACAACATATGAAAACAGTTTTACCGGCCTGTGTGGTACATCTCCAATACCATCTTTATCAAGATCATAACCAGAATACTCACTCCAGTAGTTTGCTTCAAATTTATTATCATTTAACCTACTATTATAGGAAAGGTCAAATGCATTATGCATAAAATTATTATATTCAAAAATATTGGTATAGCAACCACCTGTAAATTTTACTGCCCAGCCATTTCTGATAAAGTGATTTTCCTTATAATTAATTCTATTGCAGCCATCCACATTAATTCCTATCGTATTCTGTTCAAAAACATTATTAAAAATATCTGCGTCATTTATTTCTTTTAAAAGCAAGCCATAAGATGCTGTACCCCAATTATAATGAAATGTGTTGTGATGCATTTTTATGAATTTTGAAAACATTACGGCAACTCCTGCCCCATTATTTTTAAACTCATTATGATGGTATTCATTATGGTTGGAAAACATAAAATGCAATCCGTACCGAATATTGTCTAAGCTTGTATTATTTGAAATAAAACTTTTGTCTACAAATTCTAAATAAATACCATCACGCATACCTATAAGTTCATTTTGCTCAATTCTTATATGTGAACTTTTCCAAACATGTACTCCATTACCGGCAGTTGTTTCATTTTTTGCATCACTTCGCCCATGAACTCTATTATTTTGTACTACACCATATTTAACCCTTTGTAAAATAAGTCCGTAGAAAACATTTTCAGCAATATTATCTTTTATAGTAAAATTGTTTGAGTGAGAAACAAAAATAGCTGCAATTTCTTTAGTATGACTCATGCCAATATTAATAAACTTAAGCCCAGATATACTAAAATTATCAGCTTTAACAGCAAATACACTGTCTGTTTTATTTTCAGCATCAATAACGGGGTAATTTTCCCCGATAATATGAACTGATTTATTTATAAAGATTCTCGTCTCTTTATAAGTTCCATTCTTTATAAATATAGTATCTCCATCTTTAGCTAATTGTACAGCTTCTTTGATGGTTTTAATACTACAAGAGCTACATACATTAATCGTATTTGCTTGAATTGTAGGTGTAAATAATAAAAAAAGTAATAAAATATATCTCATACTAATTTGAGAGCTCAATTTTTAACTGATCCCAGGTGAAAAGTTTACCTCCGTTTTTGTTTAAAAATTTATTGGCAGTTTCTTTTGAGCTAAATGCAGAAAGATTTGCCCCCATAGGACTTTTGATTTTTTCACTAATTAAATAAGTAGCTGTTTTTGCATCAATTAAATCTCCTGGATTTGCATAATCAGCAACCAGTAAAAATTCCATCAGATCTTCATTCTTATCTTTATTGACTTTCATTACCATACATTCTACAGCATCAAACATATAAGCCCTACCTTTCTTTGTTACATATTGAGCAGAATGACTTTTATCAACAACTGTCATATCACATAATAAACAATGATCCTGTCCATAATTGATCTCTTTTGGTTCTACTTTACAAGAAGTTGTAAAAAACAAACTTAACAATACAACAAAAACTGATGCTTTTGATCTCATTTTTGATATTTTTTTAGAATACAAATATACATTAAACGAGCAAATCAAATATAATATGCTCATTCAAAATATTTAATTAAGACTATGTCCTAACTTTTCTTTGCTTCGTGTTTTCCAACAAAAAATGCAATAAAAGTTAAAAACATACCTGTAAACATAAACCATGCTCCAGCTCTTGGATAAGAATGAGCTGTAAAATTAAGTATCTCTTTTGTTCCGAATAATGGAGGTTGGAAACCCATAACAGATCCATCGGGATTTTTGAAATTCATAATTGCTTTTGGGTCTAAATTATGTCCATAATCATGCTCCCAAAGATAAAAATCATACATACCGGCAATTCCCAAAGCAGACATCAATATAAACCAAAACAAAAACCATTTATATTTTCCAATAAAACCAATTATCACTC
Source organism: Flavobacteriaceae bacterium (assembly GCA_030590765.1). Taxonomy (GTDB): domain Bacteria; phylum Bacteroidota; class Bacteroidia; order Flavobacteriales; family Flavobacteriaceae; genus Lutimonas. Next base: position 5,097 of record JAUVCP010000084.1, read on the forward strand.
CTAAAACAACCATAATTCCAATAACAATTGGAAATATTTTAAATTCAGGTATGGTTTCTGGTATATATTGCATTCCAACATAATGATTCATTAAATTGATATTTTTAATATCAAATTCATTAGTATCTGCAAACTTATTAATATGAATTTCCATTCCTAACGGAATTGGATATTGTGGTGCTTCAAGTGTAATATTCCATAAAGGATAAACAAACAATCCAAGTAATAACAGGGATCCTATTATCATTAATATTTTAGATTTTTTCATGTTTTTCAATAATTTAAATGAGATAATGATATACTAAAAATTACATACAAATATATGTATTAAACATCATATTAGATGACACTTAGTATACACAAAAGAAAATATATCTTTATAAATTTAAGATAAAAAAGCGGACAGAAACATCTGCTTCTATCCGCTTTAAGCAATTAATATTTAAACTAAAATATATTATAAATCATCTTCTCCAGGAATATCACCATCTAAAGTATACGTTAATGGTACATTTGAACCTTTTGGAGAAACACGGATATACCCTTGCATTTCCTGATGTAATGCCGAACAGAAATCTGTACAATAGAATGGCCAAACTCCAACTTGTTTTGGTTCCCATGTTGATGTAGTAGTTCTACCCGGCATAATTAACATTTCAGCTGTATTAGCACCAATCATAGAAAATCCATGAGGCACATCGTAATCTTGCTCTAAGTTAGTAATATGGAAAAATACTTTGTCACCAACTTTTACTCCTTCAATATTATCTGGAGAGAAGTGAGAACGAATCATAGACATATAAATATGTACTTCATTTCCTTTTCGAACAACTTTGGTTTCACCTTCATGTTTCACAGCATAAGGGTGCTTGTTTTCTTCCAATCTATATATTTTCTTAGATTTAGGCGCAACTTTATCAGCTGCTATACCAGCAGCATAGTGAGGTTCACCAATAGTTGGAAAATCCAATAGTAATTCAAGTTTTTCACCTGATATATCAAATAATTGTGCTGACTGACAAACCTCAGGACCAGTTGGTAAATAACGATCTTTTGTAATTTTGTTCATTGCAACCAAGTATTTATCATCTGGAGTTCTTGAATTACCACCAGGGATCATTAAGTGACCCACTGAGTAATAAACTGGATGTCTGTCAATAACTTTAAGATCTTTAACATTCCATTTTACAACTTCTGAAGAAATAAAGAATGTTGTATAAGCATTACCTCTTGTATCAAATTCTGTGTGAAGTGGGCCTAAACCAGGTTGATTTAAAACACCAGAGTTTACCGCTTCAAATTTAATAATTGGAATTCCGTATGCATCACCATCAAAAGCTTTGTCTTCAATAGCTTTTATCATTTTGCTAAAAGAGTGAACAGTCATTGCAGCAGCTAATTTACCATTACCAATGATATATTCACCAGTTGGGTCTACGTCACAACCGTGAGGTGATTTTGCTGTAGGTAAGAAATAAATTGCACCAGGAACATCTTTAGGCTCTACAACCAATACTTCTTTGCCCCATTTCGTTGTTGCAGTATGTGTATCATCATCCCATGTATTATGTGCGTATCTAGATGGTACTTTTTTACCTCCACCATTAGCTACATATTCTTCAATTTTTTTCCAGTTAATTGCTGCAATAAAATCTTTATCATTTTGAGATGCATTAACCTCCATTAAAGTATTTGCTTCTTCTGTATTATAAGTAGAGAAGAAAAACCATCCGTGAGATTTACCACGGCCTGGATGAGACAGATCATAATCAAAACCTGGCATTTTAATTTGGAATGAAATATTCATATGACCAGTTTCTTTATCTATTTTTAAGAAAGATAAGGCACCACTAAAGTTACCTTTCATTTCAGAAATTGGCATATCTCTTTGAGGAAATGGAACCGCAAAACGAGTTCCTGCAACAACATATTCAGAATTTTCAGTTACAAAAGATGAACTGTGGTTACCTGCTGAGTTAGGAATTTCGATAATTTCTTCCGTTTCAAAAGTTTCTAAACTAATTCTTGCAATACGTGGTGTGTTATTTTCGTTGATAAATACCCAACGACCATCTACTGTACCATTTGTTTGAGAAATATCTGGGTGGTGTGAATCTCCCCAAGGAATAAAACCATGAGATGTCATTAACATAGGTTTGGTCTCTTCGTTATACCCATATCCCTTTTCCGGATCTTGAGAAAACACAGGAATCACTCTAAATAAACGACCTGAAGGTAATCCATAAACGGCTAATTGACCGCTAAAACCACCTGATAAAAACGCATAATGCGAATCGTGTTCGCCCGGTGCGATATAAACTTTTTCCGCAGCATTTCCTGAAATTGCTCCTTTACTTGTCTTTTTACTAGTATCCGGACCACAACCTATTAAAAAAGTTGCCCCAATAGCAAATAAAAAAAACGATTTAAAAATTGTTTTCATAATTAAGTTAAATTTAGTTTTAGTTTTAGTTTCTTAGTTTTTTGTTCTTAAGTACTCCAAAATTGCTCTTGCCTCTTCTTCCGTCAAATTCTGATTTGCCATTGGAGCGCTATATTCTATCAATAATTCTTTTGCTTTGGCGTTTTCAACAACCATCACTTCTGGATTCAATATCATATTCATAATCCATTCAGGAGTTTGTTTTTGAGTTACACCTTTTAAAGCCGGACCAACAAAACGTTTAGTGATTTTATGACAAGCTGTACATTTTGCTTTAAATATTTCCTTTCCTTTTGCAACCAATGCATCGTCAACATCACCTAAAGTAATGCTTTTGATGGGTCCAACACCCTTATCCTTCATTGGATCTAT
>JAUVCP010000131.1 GCA_030590765.1 Flavobacteriaceae bacterium
GGAACCATTCGTGGTGCATCGGGAGGCCATAGTGACACCGCATCAGGAGCAAATCTAACCGTAGTAGTTTGTCCGTCCTTTAGAGGAAGGGTTGCTATTGTTAAAAAAACAATCCATACAGTTGTAACACCCAGCGAAACGATAGATGTGCTTGTAACTGAAATGGGTATTTGTGTGAATCCAAACAAACCAGAATTGAAAGAAAAATTGATCAAAGCAGGATTAAATATTAAGAAAATAGAGGATCTGCAAAAAGAAGTTGAATCGATAGTCGGAATTGAAAAAGAAATAGAATATACCAATAAAATTGTTGGTATTGTTGAATATAGGGATGGTACTATCATTGATGTTATCAGACAGGTAAAGGACTAATGAAACAAGATCAACATCATCTTTCAAAAGTATTGAATGCCAGAGAAACCAGATTTCAATTGAGAAATACTTTTGCAAAATCTGGTTTTGATTCTTTAAGTTTGACTTTAAACATCCCTGGTTACCCAAAAAGTAATGAGCTATTATCCAATTTATTTACACAGATTTTAGATGATTTACTCATTTATTTACAGGCAAATAGAATTATCATCGAAAATAAAAAGGAGATCTTAAGAGCAGATGAAGCAGGAGATTTTTATTTGGTTCAGCTGAAGAAAAACACACAAACTAACCTTCAGAAAATAAAACAATTGACAGAGAATTTTGAAGAAAAGCATAAGCTGTCAAGACTTATTGATGTGGATATTTTTAACAAAGACGGGGTATCTATTAGTTCTGGAAAAGAAAAACCTTGTTATTTTTGTAGTGAATTTTCTGCTATTTCCTGTATGCGAAACAAATGGCATTCCTACACAGAAATAAGTGACAAGATATTTAAGGAAACTAGCTTATTTTTAAATGAAAGATCTAAAGAAAAACTGATCCATAACTTATGTAATTTTGCTCAAAGAGCTTTGCTTTACGAGATATCGATCAGCAATAAGCCCGGCCTGGTTTGTTTTGAAGAACCTGGTGTTCATACCGATATGAATTTCTTTACATTTCTAAATTCAACTTCTGCACTAACACCTTATTTTAAAGAATTTTGCGAATTGGGTTATATGTACCAAGAGGAATTGAATAAGGTTTTGCCAAAAATTCGTGAAATTGGCCTACGAGCAGAAAAAACTATGTTTTTAGCTACAAATCAAGCAAATACCCATAAAGGTATTATTTTTTTATTCGGTATCAGTTTGTTTTCCATAACTAAAATATTATCTAAAAATGGTACTTTTTCTGATTCAGAGTTTCAGAAAACTGTAAAAAAAATTGGTAAAGATCTTGTTAAAAATGAATTACAACATTTGAATGGTTCTAAAACACATGGAGAAAAGGTATATCATAAATATGGAAAAGAAGGTGCCGGAATAAGACTTGAAATAGAAACAGGATTATCAACAATTTTTCAGACTTCCCTGCCTTATTTTTCAGATCAATTAAAGCCAGATACATACAAAGACCAAACAAAACTTCAGGAGGTTTTATTGCAAGGATTGTTGCTTATTATGACAATAAATAACGATACGAATATTTTATATAGAAGCGATCTGGATACTTTAAATCATATAAAGGAATTAGCAAATCGATCTTTATCCAATAAATCAGGATATAATCAATTATACGAATTTTGCAAAACAAATAATTTATCACCTGGCGGGTCAGCAGATCTATTAGCGGTTAGCTTACTTTTACATTTTATAAAAACAGAGTATAATGAATTTTGAAGATACCGATTTCAGACAGGAAATTTTAGATTTGGAGAATCCTTATGATGTAAAATTAGTGCATGATTTCTTAAAGAGACTTGACTTTGAATATCATTCAAATGAAGTGGATATGACCATGATACTGTATAATTTGAATGACGAATTCATAGGAACTGGTTCTATTAGAAAAAAAACCTTAAAATTTGTTGCGGTTTCACCTAAGTTTAGAGAAACAACTGCTTTTGCTCAGATCATAACTTTTTTAACCAACAAAATATTAGAAATCTATAAACAGTGTTTTGTTTTTACTAAGCCAAATACTTCAATACTTTTTGAAAATTTGGGTTTTTCACATATTGCAACGGCGGAACCTCTTTTTTCAGTTTTAGAATTTGGATATGAAACGATTAAAAATTATCAGGAATATTTAAAAGAAAACATAGTCAAAACCAAAACAGATCAAATAGCTTCCATTGTAGTTAATTGCAACCCTTTTACCATTGGTCATCAATATTTGATAGAAAAGGCTGCTGCCGAAAATGAACTGGTTTATCTATTTGTAGTTAGTGAGAATTTATCTGTTTTCCCTTTTGAACTGCGATGGGAAATGATCAAAAAAGGAATTGCTCATCTTGACAATGTGAAAATGTTATCTACCGGTTCATATATTGTTTCCGGAGCAATTTTTCCTCATTACTTTTTAAAGCAGGAATCTGGAAGTCTTATTTCAGAAAAACAGGCAGAAATAGATGTAAAGATTTTTTCTGAATATATAGTGCCAATCTTGAATATAAAGAAACGATATGTTGGAACAGAAAATTACTGTATGACTACAGCTGCTTACAATAGATCCATGCATGAAATTTTACCCAAAAAAAACATCGAAGTAATTGAAGTAAAAAGGATGTCAAAAAATGGTGATAGAAATTTTATAAGCGCCTCAAAAGTAAGAAAAGCAATAAAAAATGACACTTTACAGGATATTATTGATTTTTTACCACCGGTAACCAAAGATTTTCTACGATCAGATGCATCTTTAAAGATCAAACAAAAGATTTATAAAGGGAAGGGAAGACATTAAATTTGTAATAGTCAACATAAAAGAAATCAAGAATAATTCAAAGACCTCTCGACTGCACTCAAGGCAGCAAAGTTTTGAATGTCTGAAAATTTATAGAAACAACCAGTAAATTCCGATAATAATCGCAAAAAGTCCTCCTGCTAAACGAACTCCGTTAAAGAAATCTTCATTATGTTCTTTCTTAGCCAATGAAGCAATTTTTCCAATAACAAAAGCATAAACAGTCATGGCTATAACAGTTCCCAAAGCAAATCCAATGATATATTGTACCCCTGCACTTGTTGAATCAAGTCCTAAAATGGGTAAAAAAAGAATAAAATGAGCTACACCGGCCAAACCATGTAAAACTCCCACACTAAAAGAAGTAAAATAACTGTGTTTTATTGTTTTACCGTGATCATGATGATGTGCATCATGATGTTCATGTTGGTGTGTGTGTTTGTGTACTACCGGAGCATCCTCGCTATGCACATGCAAATGTTGATGCTTACTTTTTTTATTAAACACCTGATAAAATGCCCATACCCCAATAAAGATCAAAACAAAACCAACCAGTTGTTCGCTGTATTCAGATATTCTTTCAACAGGGATAAACTCCTCAAAAAGAATGAATAAAACTCCTATAAGACTCATACCAAACAAATGACCTAAACCCCAAAATACACCAACCTTCCATGCCTTTTTCTTTGATTCGATTGCAAATGGTGTTACAGCTGCCAAATGATCCGGACCTGTAATAACATGAAATATTGCAGCTATTATTCCTGCATAAATTGGAAATTGCATAGACTTATTTTGAGAAATTTAAAAGTATAGTTTTTAGCTGAAAAAAGAAAATAAAAAATCAAAAAATGGTGTCCCAATATATAATGGTTTTATACACAAATAAACCTGTAAAGATAAAAGCCACCATAAATTTAAGACCTGTAGAAGCTAAAAATCCCAGAAACGAACCTATAGCTCCTTTGATAGCTTTATTGAAATCTCCTGCATCATGAATCAACTCCCCAATCAGTGCTCCAAGAAAAGCTCCAATAATAAAGCCTAATGGAATTGGTGCAATTAAACCAATTATTAAGCCAATAGTAGTTCCTATGGCTCCATATTTTGTCCCTCCATATTTTTTGGTTCCCATTGCAGGTATTATATAATCTAATATCCAGATCAAAATTGCGATTGCTAATGTTATACCCAAAAAGGTATAACTCATAGGCACCGCCTTAGTCAGATACAATAATAACAAGCCAAACCAACCCATAATTGGCCCAGGTAAAACCGGTAAAAAAGATCCAGCAATTCCTAAAAGTGTTAAGAGGAATCCAACGATGAGTAGAATTACATCCATATATTTATTTTTTAAAAGTTAAAGAAAAAAGATTAACAAAATACACTGTTTTTCATCCGTTTAGAGAAACTGTCTATCTTACATCAATTAAAGCTTCTGATTTTACAGGAATACCATCTGGAGTAATTCCTTGAATCTCTACTCTGTAAGTAGTTGTTTTATCTGCTGCATAAAAAGATATTGTGGCTTTTCCCTGTGAATTAAATTTAATGGTTGGTCTCCAGCAAATTGTTGTACGGTAATCAGGCTTTGAATAATCTGTTTTCCCGGTTTTATAAACCGGTTCATAAAATTCTCTTGCCTTATAATAACCCGGATGAACAAAACGTAAAACTTCATTTTGATTTCGAATCTCGGTTTTATTTACTTCCCTGGTTGTAAATGAACCAGTTTCTCCAGTGGCAGTTTTTGTATATATGGCAATCACGCCATGACTTGCCCTACTACCATAAATTGCAGCTCTAGGACCCTTTAATACTTCTACAAAATCAATAGTTTCTACACGTAAATTTTCAATAGTTTCATAGCTGGTCGGTATATTGTCTAAGAGAAATAATGGTTTTTCAGGCACTTTGTAGTAATCCTGTTGTTGCACAGTAGTTACTCCTCTGAGAGTTATTATATTACCCCTAATATCTAAACCAGGAATTCTACTCTCCAAGATAGTAATCAAATTACCATCCGCAGCATTTTCTAATTGCTCAGAACTTATTAATTGTGATGGATTTGAGTGCTTTACCCCTAGTTTCTTTTTTTTAATTTCATATATATCCGTTTTATTTTTCCTGACAGTTTTTAAAACCACTTCGTCAATTTCAACAACATCGTTAGCATACTGATTGATACCATCTACTTGTGTAGTTTTAGACCTTTCAATATAATTTTTTTCATAATCTTTATTCAAATCATTTTTTAAATTTGATCTAAAAGCTACTCCAGGAGAACTTAATTTGTCAAATTCAATATAATAATTCATTTCAGATTTCTTTTTATTTTTGCGTTTCTTACCCTTGTCCTTATTAAAATCCAATACCTGAAAAATAATAGTAGTACTATCAATAATATTATAATCTCCAAGAAAAAAACGACCTCCTTCTCTAGTTTGAATACTATCATGGAATGAAAAATCTTTATTACTTATCACTAATGTTACTTCTGAAGAAATTTTGTTATGATCATCGAATTTTTTTACATTTCCCTTAAAACTAACACCTGTTTCTACTCTGTATTTAGGTTGAATGTCATTATGTGTTTCTGATTCATTTGTAATAAATTCTCTCCCTCCCTGCGTCATCAATAATATGTCCAAAACTTCTTTTCTTTGGATATCCTCTGCCATAAAATAATAACCAGGACTTTCTATTTTTCCCCTTAAATCAGAGCTTAAAAGCAGGTAAGATTTTATATTTGACTCATAATCATCAGAATTCACAACCAGCATATCTGTTATAGCTACAGACATATTAGTCTGGCTCATTCTCTGGGTATTTTTATTTAAGGATAAATCTATTTCTACCAACTCTCTTCTTTGGTAGTTGTTCTTTGTAAAAGTAATATTCACTTTGGTTTTATCCTCATTATCTTCCACAAATACCAAACGCTCGCACCAGGGTTTTTCATCCTTCCCCAACAATGTAAATTGAACGATTCCCTGTTTAAATATTGATTTTGGGATATTAATTGTTGATGCTTTTTCATGACCAATTATTTTTGCTCTTCCCACAATTTTTTCTTTCTGCTGACCTAACAATAATAAGTTGTTTACACCTTCATCTAATGAGGATTGTATAATTATTTGATAATGGTCTGGCAGATCCTCAACCTGCATGGTAATCCCTTTATTTAAGGATTTTGGTAGATCATAAAAGTATTCTTGACCGGCGTATTTGATATGTGCCTTATATGTTTTATTCTTTTCAGGCATAAACAGAACTCTCCCTAAACCAAATTTAGAAGTTTTAAACTTAACTATTTCATTTTTATTTTCGTCGATAATGGCACCGGTTACATCAACTCCTTTTCCATTTACACCAAGTACTTTAAAACCCAAACGATTAGAACAAGTATTTACAATAGTACCTCCCTCAGGGAAAAATTGCAAATCGGGTCTCCCTTTCTTTACTGTTATAGTTTTATCCGTACTTAAAGAATGCACATAGATTTCTTTTCTAAAAAAAAACTGATCATCAAAATTTCTCATATAATTAGTATACGCACGTATAAGATAGGAACCGGTTATTAATTTTTCTGACAAACGGAATTCTCCTGCTCCACCACCTTCTTCTGTTTTAATGGTTCGAGTATCTACTATTTTATTGTTTGGATCAATAAGGTCAACATAAACAATCTTGCTTAAG
>JAUVCP010000260.1 GCA_030590765.1 Flavobacteriaceae bacterium
AGTTCAATATAAAAATTCCAAAAAATGAGTAATTATCATATAAAACATTTAGAAGAATACTTTCAAATACATAGAAAATCAGTCAGAAATCCGGAAGGGTTTTGGGAAGAAGTAGCTGAAGAACATTTTATCTGGCGTAAACGCTGGGATAAAGTATTGTCCTGGGATTTTGAAAAACCCGAAGTAAAATGGTTTGAAGGTGCCAAACTGAATATTACAGAGAATTGTATTGACAGGCATTTGAGAATAAGAGGTGAGAAAACAGCCATTCTTTTTGAACCGAATGATCCAAAGGAAGAAGCAGAACATATTAGTTATCAGCAACTATATGAACGAGTAAACCAATTCGCCAATGTCTTGAAAGATCAGGGAATAAAAAAAGGAGACAGAGTATGTATCTATTTGCCAATGATTCCTGAATTGGCAATATCCACTTTGGCATGTGCGCGTATAGGTGCAATTCATTCGGTAGTTTTCGCAGGATTTTCAGCAACGGCATTAGCAACAAGGATTAATGATAGTGATTGTAAAATGGTTATCGCATCTGATGGTTCATACAGAGGTTCAAAAACGATTGATTTGAAAGGTATTGTAGATGATGCACTTGAAGATTGTCCGGGCATAGAAACTGTTTTGGTTGCTAAACGTATCCATTCAGATATTGAAATGAAAGAAGGTCGGGATAAATGGTTACAGCCTTTATTAGATGATGCAGAAACAGAATGTGAGCCTGAAATTATGGATGCGGAAGATCCTTTGTTTATTTTATATACTTCCGGTTCAACCGGAATGCCAAAGGGGATGGTTCATACCACTGCCGGGTATATGGTTTATACTGCCTACACCTTTAAAAATGTATTCCAATATAGGGAAAATGATGTTTACTGGTGTACTGCAGATATAGGCTGGATCACTGGTCATAGCTACATAGTTTATGGGCCATTGGCAAATGGAGCAACAACGGTAATGTTTGAAGGAGTACCTAATTATCCAGATTGGGGTCGTTTTTGGGAAATAGTTGACAAACATAAAGTGACCCAGTTCTATACAGCTCCAACTGCAATTCGTGCTTTGGCAAAAGAAAATTTGGAATGTGTTGAAAAACATGATCTTTCCTCATTAAAAGTGTTAGGCTCAGTAGGAGAACCAATTAATGAAGAAGCATGGCACTGGTATAATGATAATATAGGGAAGAAGAAAAGTCCAATTGTAGATACATGGTGGCAAACAGAAACAGGAGGAATAATGATTTCTCCTATACCATTTTTAACACCAACAAAACCTACATATGCAACGTTGCCATTGCCTGGAATTCAACTTACTTTGATGGATGAAAAAGGAGAAGAAATAATTGAAAATCAAGTAGATGGACGTTTGTGTATAAAATTTCCCTGGCCATCTATGGCAAGAACTATTTGGGGCAATCATAAAAGATACAAGGAAACTTATTTTTCGACCTACGAGAATCAGTATTTTACCGGTGATGGCGCTTTGCGTGATGAGGTAGGTTATTACCGAATAACAGGTAGGGTAGATGATGTAATCATTGTTTCGGGTCATAATCTTGGAACAGCTCCAATTGAAGATGCGATCAACGAGCATCAGGCTGTTGCCGAATCTGCTATCGTTGGATTTCCACACGATATCAAAGGAAATGCCTTGTATGGATATGTAATTTTAAAAGAATCTGGAGTATCACGTGATCATAATAATTTGCGTAAAGAGATCAATCAGATCATTACAGAGCATATTGGACCAATTGCAAAATTGGATAAAATTCAGTTTACAAGTGGATTGCCAAAAACCCGTTCAGGAAAGATTATGCGTCGAATTTTGCGTAAAATAGCCTGTAATGAAACGGATAATTTAGGAGATACTTCTACTTTATTAAATCCAGAAGTCGTACAAGAAATTATGGATAACGTTTTGAAATAGAATTATGTAAAGAATGCTTAAAGCGCCTTGGGATTTCTAAGGCGTTTTTTTATAATAAACCTCTGCGGTCAGAATTGAAGAATAATTGGTCTAATGTAAAATTAGGTTTGTCTTTTTTGAGGGTAGACAGGATCTTCAAAAAGATTAGTCCGGTAATATACGCATCTCCTGCTGCAGTATGTCTGTCATGCATATCTATATGAAATATCTCACACAAACTGTCTAAACTATAATGCTTTTTGAAAGGATCGTAAAATTTGGTTTTTTTGATCAAACTACTTGTGTCTAAAAATTTATTTTTAAGCTTTGGTAATTGCATTCTTTTCAAAGCATTGTTGATCATGGTGATATCAAAATCTGCATGATGTGCAATTATAACAGAACTTTTGATATATTGCAAAAATTGAATGACAGATTCTTTCTCTTCAATTTTTTGGATATTTCCGTCTTTTAGTAATCCGTGAATTTCAACGGTTTTACTATTGAATTTGTCTTGTTTTACATAAATATCAAGGCTGTCAGCAACATCCATCATATTGCCAATTATAGAGATTGCTCCTATGGAAAGAATTCTATCATTTTTCGTATTTAATCCAGTAGTTTCCGTATCAAATACAATAAAACGAATATGCTGTAAATCTGTTTTTTTTTGATTTTTAAAGTGATTGCTATATTCCAACCAATAATCAGGATATTTTTTTCTTGAAAGCCATGAGACCATATTACATCATTTGAGCAAGGTTAAAACGAACTCTAATCAGTTCCTGGATATCTTTGATTGGTTTAAAACAGCCTTTAAGTTTCAAACGGTCAACTTTATTTAAAGATTTGGAATCAATGAATCGTCCGGAATCTCCATGGATCAACCCCTGAGATGTTTTAAATCGCAGTAAAATTTTAAATGAAGCAATACACGATTCATACAGATCTTTGTTCTGAGGTTCCAATTCAGCCAATTTCTCAAAACGTAAAACGGTATTGTTCATCTTTTTAATTCCTTTGGCCAAAGTAAGTAATCTTGCAGCATCTACCAATGGCATGATTGCTTTTGCTTTTATGTCAAATTGATCTTTATGCTCTCCACTACTTTCTACCACAAAATTTCTGAAAAAGCTTAATGGCGGTGGATTTTTTAAAGCATTCAAGCCTAAATAATTTAAAAAGATCTCATATTTGTGTATAGAATGAAAAATACTGGAAGTCATATCATTAACCAATTGTTCACTTCCGTAAATTTTTTCAAAATCAAAAAAGATGCTGCAAAGCATGATCTTTTTTTCATTTGGACTTGTGATCCAGTTATCAAATTGATTTTTCCATTCATTAACCGATAAACACCATTTTGGATTACTAGCCATCATACCTGCCGGGCAATATTCAAATCCAATATCATGTAAACATTTCGTTATTTTTTTTGAAAAATTTAAAAAATATTCTTTGGTTTTTGAATAATCTTCTTTTGAAACATTTTCAAAAACCAAAGCATTGTCTTGATCGGTCAATAATAATTGTTCACTTCTTCCCTGACTGCCCAAGGCCAGCCAGGCAAATGTAACTGGTGCTTCTGTTTTAGATTTATGTATATTTATTTCAATTACTTTTTGTGTAACTGTACTATTTATAGTAGATATAATTTTTGACACAAAAAATATGGGTAGTTTTTGTTCTATATAAACCTTTAATAAATGCTGTGTTTTATCATTTATAAATTTAAGATCTTCTACATTTTTTGCTCTTTTTATTTCTTTCAATATTACGGAAGGATTATTTCCTCTAACAACAATAATATCGTGTTCAGATAAAAGGCCCACTAATTCAGTGTTGGGAGTGCCATCCTTTGTAATACATAAATGTGTCACCTTATTTTGCAACATGGCAATTTGAGCCTCAGCAATAGTGATTTTCTCAGGATATGTGATTACAGGTGAAGACATGATTGTTGAAACTTCTTGATCAACAGAAAACTGACCGGTTGCAATTTTTGTACGTAAATCCTTATCGGTAATAATTCCCAATGGCTTATTTTCTTTGGTTATAATTATGGAGCCAACCCGTTTCAAAGTCATTGTTTTAGCAGCCTCTTTTATACTTGTTCCCAACTCACAAGAAACAGGATTTTTCGAAAAATCAGCGGAAAGGGCTTCAGTAAAGTCAGAATTATTATTTTGTAGAATATCAGTATTTGCAAATAGTTTTCCCTTGTTTTTTTTGGAATAGGGATTCCGGATATTTGCAGCAAAACTTGCAATTATGAATTTATTGGCTTCTGTATTTCTGGTGATAATCTCTTCCAATAAGTTAGAGGAGATACTATAAACAATACTCTCTTCAATTGCTTTTGCACTTAAAGAATAATTATCTTTGATGATCAGTGAACGCAAACCAAAAATATCACCTTCGTCAC
>JAUVCP010000118.1 GCA_030590765.1 Flavobacteriaceae bacterium
ATGTACTACGAGGCACAAAAGGAGTGAACTATATTCAAAAGAACAGGTTTAACAAAGAAATTGGAGCCTATAAAAATGGTATCTATGATACTATTGCTGAACCCGGAAAAGATATTTATCTAACATTAGATCTAGATCTACAAAAATACACGGAAGATATGATGTTCCAAAAACGTGGCGGAATTGTTGCTATAGAACCTTCCACAGGAGAGATTCTGGCTTTGGTTTCTACGCCAAGTTATGATCCAAACATGATGGTGGGTAGAAAACGATCAAAGAATTCTGTATTATTATTTAATGACACTATTAAACAACCCATGCTTGATAGGGCATTACAGGCACAATATCCTCCAGGTTCACCTTTCAAATTAGTAAATGCACTGGTTGCTTTACAGGAAGGTGTCATCACTCCAACAACAGGTTTTTATTGCCATCACGGTTACAGATATGGAAGAGGTGGTTTTATGGCTTGTCATTGTGGTGTGGTTGGATCTGCAATTCAATTGGATAAAGGGATATACCGCTCGTGTAACTCCTATTTTTCAAATGTTTATCGCAAAACGATTGAAAAATATGATTCACCTTCCAAAGGGATGGATGTGTGGAGTAATCATGTGAAAAGTTTCGGGCTAGGTAATTTCCTAGGTTATGATCTTCCATCCGGACAAAAAGGTTTAATTCCTGATTCAAAATTATACAAGAGATTTTATCCACGAGGTGGTTGGAAAGCAATTACTACTATTTCAAATGCCATTGGTCAAGGAGAAGTATTGACAACTCCAATTCAACTAGCAAATATGACTGCTGCTATTGCCAACAGAGGTTTTTATTTCACACCACATATTATAAAAAAAATTGGGGATAGTATTGTAAAAGACCCAAAATACACCAAGGCAAAATATACAACAGTTGATGCAGAACATTTTGAACCAGTTATTGAAGGAATGTTTCATGTATTTGAAATGGGTACTGCTCGTTATTCAAGAGTGGAAGGAATTGAAATTTGTGGAAAAACAGGAACATCTGAAAACTCGAAGCGAATCGATGGTAAAAAAGTAGATTTTACAGATCATTCTATTTTTGTTGCATTTGCACCAAAGGACAATCCTAAAATTGCTATTGCGGTTTTTATTGAAAATGGCTACTGGGGCTCCAGATGGGCAGCTCCGATTGCAAGTTTAATGATCGAAAAATACATCAATGGCTTTATAGGAAAATCTATTGTGAGACAAAATGCAGAAAAGAAAATGCTTACCCAAGGTCTGGCGGATGAATATAATAAACAACTGGAAATAGAAACATATAGTGCGCAAAAGGAAAACTAATATATTTAAAGGAGTTGATTGGCTCTTGATACTCATGTACCTCTCATTTATTTTTATGGGGTGGTTGAGTATTTATGAGGCTACTTATTCAGAAACACAATTTGAAATATTTGATTTTTCATCAAAATACGGTAAACAGTCTATATGGATACTACTTAGTTTTCTTTTGATTATTATCATTCTGGCAATTGATAAGAAATTTTACGAACAGTTTTCTGGTGTTTTTTATGTTGTTTCTTTATTATCACTGGCAGGACTGTTTATTTTTGGGAAAAACATCAACGGAGCAACCTCCTGGTATAGTTTTGGTTCTTTTGCTTTTCAACCAGCTGAATTTGCAAAAACCGCTACAGCTTTAGCAATCGCCAATTATTTAAATGAACGAAACCAAGATCTTAGAAAACTGAACGATCAGCTTAAAGCTTTTGGTATTATTATGCTTCCGGCAATTTTAATCACTTTGCAACCCGATCCTGGATCTGCTTTGGTATATGGCTCTTTGATTATTGTTCTTTACCAATTTGGTCTGCCTTTATATTATCTTATTATTGGTACACTAGCAATTATCCTTTTTATTGCAACTCTATATTTTGGTTTTTTGAATACATTACTTGTTTCAGCACTTTTAATAAGCGCTTTATTTGTTTACCTAAATTATAAGAATAAAAAGTTTATACGAAATAACTGGCTGAACTTTATACTGGTCTATCTTTTTACCGGACTATTTATTTTTAGTGTGGATTATGTTTTTAATAATATTTTTGAACAAAGACATCGAGACAGATTTAATATCCTGCTCGGAAAAAATGTTGACGACCAGGGAATTGGATACAACACAGCACAATCCGTAATAACGATCAGCTCTGGAGGGTTTAACGGAAAAGGATTTTTACAAGGTGACAGAACCCAAGGCAATTTTGTACCTGAACAGCAAACAGATTATATATTTAGCGTGGTTGGAGAAGAATGGGGCTTTTTAGGTAGTAGTTTTATCGTGTTATTATTTGTAGCATTCCTGCTACGTATACTTCATGTTGCCAACAGACAAAAATCAACATTTAGCAAGGCATTTGCCTATTCTGTAATGGCTATTTTCCTTTTTCATTTTACAATTAATATTGGAATGGTTTTAGGTATATTGCCTACCATTGGTATTCCATTACCATTTTTTAGCTATGGAGGATCTTCTCTTTGGGGGTTTACAGTGCTACTATTTATTCTAATACGATTAGATGCTGATCGTGTTTATGAATGGTAATATTATAACAAAAAAAGACCGCCCTTCCAGGCAGCCTTATATATCTATAAAGTTGTTTCTTCTAACTTAATGCAGAAACATGTTTTGTTAACTTTGATTTTAAGTTAGCTGCTTTGTTATCGTGAATGATATTATTCTTTGCCAATTTATCAACCATTGATAGTATGTTAGGTAAAGCTGCTTCAGCATCCTTCTTTACCTCAATTTCCTGCATATTTTTAATAGCATTACGTGTAGTTTTATGCTGATATTTATTTTTTACATGCTTCGCTTCGTTAATTCTTATTCTCTTTAAAGCTGACTTATGATTTGCCATAATTTTTAATTTAATTATTTTTTTTTAAACAAATTTGTAGCCCGTAGGGGAGTCGAACCCCTCTTACCAGGATGAAAACCTGGCGTCCTAGCCGATAGACGAACGGGCCAGCTACACTTAACAAATGTTCTTTGCTAAAGCGAGTGCAAAAATAATACAATTTTTACATTCTGCAAATACTTTTTTATTTTTTTTTACTTTTTAATATGCTTTTGCAAATAAAACACGTCTAATTGATCTATTACCTGTTAAAACACAGGCTCCATCTTCCAATTTAGCATCTAAAGGGATGCATCTAATCGTTGCTTTTGTTTTGTTTTTTATAATTTCTTCTGTCTCTTCTGTACCATCCCAATGGGCAGAAATAAATCCTCCTTTAGTATTCAACACTTCTTTAAACTCCTCAAAATCATTCACCTCTGTAATTAATCCCTCTCTAAAATCAAAAGCCTTTTTATATAAGTTCTCCTGAATTTCATTTAATAGACTAATTAAGGTTTCAGAAATATTCTCCTGATTTACAATTTCTTTAGTTAAATTATCTCTTCGGGCAAGTTCAACTGTTCCGTTTTCAAGATCTCTTGGCCCAATAGCTATTCTTAACGGAACACCTTTTAATTCATATTCTGCAAATTTCCAACCCGGTTTATGTGTTGTTCTTTTATCATATTTGACTGAAATACCACGTTGTCGCATTTCTTTCATCATCTCTTCTGCTTTTGCAGATATTGCATCCAATTGTTCTTCCGAACGGTAAATAGGAACGATCACTACCTGAATAGGAGCCAGTTTTGGAGGAAGAACCAATCCGTTATCATCACTATGTGTCATCACTAGTGCTCCCATTAATCTGGTTGACACTCCCCATGAAGTAGCCCAAACATATTCTTGCTTACCTTCTTTAGTTGCAAATTTCACATCAAATGCTTTTGCAAAATTCTGACCCAGAAAATGTGATGTTCCGGCCTGAAGCGCTTTTTTATCTTGCATTAAAGCCTCAATAGTATAAGTTTCCAAAGCTCCGGCAAACCGTTCACTATCTGATTTTGTGCCTTTGATAACCGGCATTGCCATAAAGTTTTCGGCAAAATCAGCATAAACTCCCTGCATTTTTATTGCTTCTTCAATGGCTTCATTTTTTGTCTCGTGCGCTGTATGACCTTCCTGCCATAAAAATTCTGCAGTACGCAAAAACAATCGGGTTCTCATCTCCCAACGCACAACATTTGCCCATTGATTGATCAATAATGGCAAATCTCTATAGGATTGAATCCATTTTCTGTATGAATCCCATATAATTGTTTCGGAAGTTGGACGAATAATTAATTCTTCTTCCAGTTTTGCATTCTCATCTACAACAACTTCTTTACCGTCTTCAGAAGTTTTTAACCTATAATGTGTTACAACTGCACATTCTTTTGCAAAACCATCAACATGACTTGCCTCTTTACTAAAATATGATTTTGGGATCAATAGTGGAAAATAAGCATTCTCATGTCCGGTTTCCTTAAACATCCTGTCTAATTCAGCCTGCATCTTTTCCCAGATTGCATATCCATAAGGTTTAATTACCATCATTCCCCTCACACCTGAATTCTCAGCAAGATCAGCTTTAATAACTAATTCATTATACCATTTGGAGTAATCTTCAC
Source organism: Flavobacteriaceae bacterium (assembly GCA_030590765.1). Classification (GTDB taxonomy): domain Bacteria; phylum Bacteroidota; class Bacteroidia; order Flavobacteriales; family Flavobacteriaceae; genus Lutimonas. The sequence goes on from JAUVCP010000118.1 coordinate 4,552, forward strand.
TCCTTTTTGTTAGCTTTTTACCCATATTATTTTTTTTGGCACAAAATTTGTTAATATTTTTAACAGAAATAAAACAGGTTGCAAAGCTAACTTTTTTTTAACTTACAGCCATAAAAATAAAGTACTATGAAAAACATTACAAATATCAAAAATATATTTACTACTTCATTATATATTCTTTTAGTAATTTTTGTGATTAGTTCATGCAGCACATCTCAAACTGCTTATAACAATGATGGTATATATGGGTCAGATGAACCATCCAAAACTGTTGTGATGGTTAAAGATTCAAAATCTGATTATTATCAGGAGTATTTTGCAGGAGAAAATGATAGGTATGAAATAGCCCAAGAAGATATTATTACAAATATTGATGATTACGAAGGATATGACGACACTAACGACTATTACTATGAAGAAGAAGAACAATATAGCAATGGAGCACCACCTTGGGAATATACAACCAGTGTAAGTATTAATTTTAACGTAGGTTATGGAGGTTATGGATACTATAACCCGTGGCGTTACGGCTATGGCTACCCATGGTATGGCGGTGGCTATTGGGGATACAACCCATGGTATGGTGGCGGATACTGGGGTGGTTACTACCCAGGATGGGGTTACCCAAGTTATCCAGGCTACTATCCTCCTTACTACCCAGGCTATAGACCACCATATTATGGAAATTCAACTTATGGCAAAAGAAGTTATGCAGGAAATAGATTAAATACAAGGAATGTAAATAATTCAAGATCTAATAGTTATAGAAGTTCGAACAACTCATCATCCAACCGAAGAGTTACAAGCAGTGAAAACGGATACAGAACAAGCAATTCCTCTTCAACCAGAAGGACAACTTCAACCAGAGGAACAAGTGGATATAAAGCTAAAAATGAAAATTTTGCAAATAACAGAAGGACTTATAGCTCATCAGCAGGTCAGAGGAATTCAAATTACAACAAAAGTAATAGCTCTAACGTAAGAAGCAATAGTAGAAGTTATAACAGAGGGTCAAGCACGCAAAGATCTACTCCGAGTAGTAGCAGAAGTAGTTCAGGAAGCATAAGAAGTTCAGGTAGAAATCAGGCATCTACAGGCTATAAATACAGTCCGCAATCTCGTTCAAATTCTACACAACGTAGTGTAAATAATTCATCAAGCAAGAGAAGAGTGGTTTATAACAATTCAAATAATAATATCCAAAGAAATACTGCAAAGAATCACAGCTCTAATCCTACGAAAAGATATTCAGGTAATAAAAAATACGCGAAAAGTTACAGTAATAACCGTAAAGCTTCATCTTCTCCTAAGAGTTCAAGAAGCTATAGCAGCAGCAGCAGCAGGTCAAGTTCTTCTCAAAGTTCTAGAAGTTCAGCTCCATCACGTAGCAGTAGTTCATCAATGAGATCTTCTTCTTCAGGATCAAGAAGATAATTAAAATACATTTATTATGAAAAAAATATTACTAATTGCTGTTGCATTAGCAACGCTTGTGACAAATTCTCAAACTTTAAGTTACACGGATCAAGCCGTTTTGTTTTCAACGGATGATCATTACGGAACAGCAAGATTTACAGGAATGGGTGGAGCTTTTGGAGCTGTTGGAGGAGATATTTCAGCTGTAGATATTAATCCTGCAGGACTTGCAATTTTTAACGGTACCGATTTCACCTCCTCATTAAGTTACAGGGATACTAAAATAGATGCATCCTTTTATAACAATACCATTAGAACCAATGATGACTATTTTAGATTTTCGCAAATTGGAGGAGTACTAGGAGTAAATAACATTAGTAATTCCGGATTTAAAAAATTCTCCTTTGGATTTAATTACAATGTCATCAAAGATTTCAATAATAATTTTTTAGCAAATGGCAACAGCGGTGTTCCTACTTATGTAGACGATCCTTTTTTAAATTTTGACGGAGACGATTATAACAATGTTTACTATGTGAATGTAGATGATCAGGTTTTTAATAGTTATTCTTCAGGAATAAATGATAAGTTCACCATGAGTTTTGCCTCACAGTATGAAGATTTTTTGTACTTGGGAATGACATTTAGTTTTCAACATATCAACTATTATCAAAGAACTCAATATGAAGAATACAATAATGATGGTTTTGGTAATACATTAGATGCTTATTTAAATGAGGAATTGTCAACCTATGGAAACGGATTTAACTTCGGGTTAGGAGCAATTGTAAAACCCGTACAAAACCTGAGACTGGGACTTTCTTACCAGTCTCCAATTTGGTATAATTTATCAGAAAATTCTATTCAATATACGGATCCGGACACAGGAGAAATGTATGC
>JAUVCP010000219.1 GCA_030590765.1 Flavobacteriaceae bacterium
AATTTTCATCTCAAACTAAATATAGCCATTGGTGGTGGTTTAGGTGGTAAAAAGGGAATAGATGATTCTGTATTTCCGCAGCAAATGGCAATAGATTATGTTAGAGTATATCAAATTAAATAATTATGTTAAAAAAGAAAATATTTATTTTTCTGGCAATTGTTTCAGTTACTTGTTTTTCCTGCAAAAGTGAGGATGAAACTCCCCCAGATAATGGAGGTACTTTACCAACAGAGTATCAATTAGTGTGGTCTGATGAATTTGATGGCACATCCATTAATAAAGACAATTGGTCTTTTATTTTATGGGAAGCGGGTAAAGTAAATAACGAATGGCAAAAATATGTAGAGAGCCCAGATAATTATAAAGTTGAAAATGGCTTGCTACATATCATTGCAACGAAAACAGGAAATAATAATTTTGATGGTTATACGTCAACCAGGTTGTCAAGCCAAAAGAAAAAAGAATTCATATATGGCCGATTTGAATTTAGAGCAAAAATGTCAAATGGCAAAGGAACCTGGCCTGCCCTATGGATGTTAGGGTCTAATATTGATCAGGTTGGTTGGCCAAAATGTGGTGAAATTGATATTATGGAATATGTTGGTTACTTACCAAACACAACACATTCGAATATTCATACCCAGTACCAATATGGCAACACAGATTTTCATGCTTCCATTAATTTAGATACTGCTGAGGAGGATTTTCACAATTATGGTATCATTTGGACAAAAGATAAAATACAGTTTTATGTAGATGACATTACAAATATTACAAATACCTATTCGCCATCAAATAAAACCCCTGACAACTGGCCTTTTGCACAATCTTATTTTTTTATTATGAATTTTGCTGTTGGAGGTTCCTGGGGAGGAATAGAAGGAGTGGATGGAGATATTTGGCCACAAACCATGATAGTGGATTACGTAAGGGTTTATCAATTAAGACCAGTAAAAAATGAATAAAAAAACACTTATTGCGATATTGATTTTAATGATATCTGGTTATGTAAATGCTCAAATATTTTCCGTAATGACCTATAATGTAAGATATGGTCTGGCAGATGACGGTAAAAATTCCTGGGAATTTCGTAAAGACTTTCTAACTTCTCAAATTAAATTCTACAATCCTGATTTTATTGGAACGCAAGAAAGTTTACCTTTTCAAATAGCATATATTGATTCGAAACTACCCGATCACAATTTTATTGGAAAAAGCAGAGATGAAGATGGTAAAGGTGAATATTCAGCAATATTGTATAATCATCAAAAGTTTGAATTGATAAAAGAAAACACATTTTGGTTATCGACAACTCCAAATCAACCTTCTAAAGGCTGGGATGCTGCTTATCCAAGAATTTGTACTTATGGCTTGTTTATAAACAAGAAAACAAAGAGTAAATTTTGGGTTGTCAATACCCATTTAGATCATATTGGGAAAGTAGCAAGGGAGAAAAGTGTGGTTTTGATATTAAAAAAGATAAAAGAAATAAATGCAAAAAACTATCCTTTGATTTTTATGGGAGATTTAAATGCAGAACCTGATAGTAAGCCAATTTCTATTTTGAAACCAGAATTAAATGATACTAAAATGATTTCCATTAACAAACCTTTTGGGCCAAATGGAACATTTAATGCTTTTCAATTTGATAAGCCTGTTACGAAAAGAATTGATTATATATTCACTTCAAATCAGAATAATATTATAGTTTTAAAATATGCCACCCTTAGCGATTCGAATGATTTGAAATATCCATCAGACCATTTACCAGTTTATGTTGAACTTTCTTTTTAAAAACCAAACCATGAAAAATCTAATTACATTTATAGTATTAATATTCACTTTTTTATTCCATGCAAATTGCAAAGGTCAACAAATGAATAGTGTAAATAAATCAACAAATAAAGCCATTGAACAAAAAGTTGATTCTGTTTTATCCATGATGACCTTATACGAAAAAGTAGGTCAAATGAATCAGTATGCCAGTAGCTGGGATTTAACAGGGCCTCCATCTGATATTGGAGCTAAAGAAAAGGCTGAAAAAATAAAAAATGGAGGAGTTGGTTCTATGTTGAACGTATTATCTGTAAAAGCTACACGTGAAGCACAAAAATTAGTAATGGAGAATTCCCGTTTAAAAATTCCACTTATTTTTGGGTATGATGTTATTCATGGCTACAAAACTATTTTCCCAACACCATTGGGAGAAAGCGCAAGCTGGGATCTGGAAATAATAAAAAAATCAGCAGCTGTAGCAGCAAGTGAAGCCTCCGCTGCAGGTGTACACTGGACTTTCGCTCCAATGCTTGATGTATCACGTGATGCACGTTGGGGTAGGATTATGGAAGGATCAGGTGAGGATCCTTTTCTTGCTTCTAAAATTGGAGTTGCCAGAGTACAAGGGTTTCAGGGTGATGATTTAGCTAAAGAAAATACTATCGCTGCTTGCGCCAAACACTTTGCTGGTTATGGTTTTGGTGAGGCTGGAAAAGATTATAATACAGTTAATATTGGTGAATTTGAATTACACAATGCCATTTTACCACCATTTAAAGCTGCTGCTGATGCAGGAGTAGCAACTTTTATGAATGCTTTTAATGAGATTGATGGTATTCCGGCAACCGGGCATAAAGAATTGCAAAGAACTATATTGAAAAATGGTTGGAAATGGGATGGTTTTGTGGTTTCTGACTGGGGATCTATTGGGGAGATGATTGCTCATGGTTATGCAAAAGATAAATTGCAAGCCGCTGAAATAGCAGCAAATGCAGGTAGTGATATGGATATGGAATCCTATGCTTATGAATCGAGTTTAGAACAATTAGTAAAAAATGGAAAAGTTGATATAAAATTGGTTGATGATGCAGTTAAACGAATTTTAAGGGTTAAATTTAGAATGGGTCTTTTTGATGATCCTTATAAATATTGTAATGAAGAGCGAGAAAAAAATGAAATTTATTCTGAAAAAAATCAAGAAATTGCTCGCGAAGTAGCTAAAAAATCAATCGTGTTACTTAAAAATGAGACAAAGTTATTGCCTATTAACAAAAATATCAAAAGCATTGCTGTAATTGGTCCGTTGGCTAATGATAAAGATACACCAATTGGCAACTGGAGAGCACAGGGAATGAAGAATTCGGCAGTATCTCTACTGGAAGGTATCAAGAATTCAATTGGCTCAAAAACAAAAATTATTTATCAAAAAGGTGGAGACTTGGTTACCTCAAAGATTAAAGAGGGAGAAAATCAGTTTCTTCTACCTTTGACTTTTAATACAACTGATAGATCTGAAATTCCGGCAGCAGTTAAAGCCGCAAAAAGTGCTGAAGTTGTTATTTTGGCTATTGGTGAAAGTGCTTATCAAAGTGGAGAAGGAAGAAGTCAGGTTTCTATTGGTTTTTCAGGAGTGCAACAAGAATTGTTAGAGGAAGTATACAAAGTAAATAAGAATGTGATCATCGTTTTGATGAACGGTAGGCCAATGGATATTACCTGGGCTGCTGAAAACGTTCCAACCATTTTAGAATGCTGGCATTTAGGATCGCAATCTGGTAATGCTATTGCAGATGTACTGTTTGGTGATTACAATCCTTCAGGTAAATTACCTGTTTCTTTTCCGTATCATGTGGGTCAGGAGCCATTGTATTATAATCATAAAAATACCGGACGCCCATCCAGTGCTATTCATGTAACTTATGCAGGATATACTGATTCCCCAAAAACAGCACTATACCCTTTTGGTTTCGGATTAAGTTATACTACTTTTGAGTATAAAAATTTGAAATTAAACAAAACCAAAATTCCTAAAAATGGAGAAATAAAAGTATCTGTTGAAGTTAGCAATACAGGTAAATATGATGGAGAAGAAGTAGTGCAATTATATATTAGAGATATGGTAGGAAGTCTTACTCGTCCTGTTAAAGAATTAAAAGGATTTGAAAAAATATTCCTTAAAAAAGGAGAGACAAAAACAGTTACTTTTACTTTAAATAAAGAAACACTCCAGTTTTATACAGTTAATAAAAAATGGGAAGTAGAACCTGGAGATTTTAATGTATGGGTAGGCGGAGATTCAAATGCTTCATTAAAAGCATCTTTTGTAGTAGAAGAGTAAAACAAGTAATTCGCAGAAATTATGAAAAATAAACTTTTTTTAGCAGCAATTTTGGTATTAATTTCAATTACAAATAAAGCCCAAACTAAAATTATTGCTCATCGTGGTTTTTCAGATATTGCACCTGAAAACACGTTAATTGCTTTTCAAAAAGCAATTGAAACTGGTGCAGATTATTTTGAATTAGATGTTCATCAAACAAAGGATGGTATTTTGGTTGTTATTCACGATAAAACCATCAACAGAACTAGCTCCAACAGTAAAACCGGAAAAATTAATAACTTAAATTTTAGCGAGCTGCATAGTGTTCGGGTGGGATTATCTTCAAAATTCGGTGAAGAATATAACAATGAAAAAATCCCTACTTTAAAAGAAGCTCTTGAACTTGCAAAAGGTAAAATAAAGGTTTGTGTTGAATTAAAAGCAGATAAGATTGAAAATCAGGTTGTTGAATTGCTCAATGAATTAGATATGATCGATCAGGTAATTGTTTTTGCATTTAATGATAAATCTCTTGTAAATATTAAAAAACTAAACCCTGAGATTAAAACCTTGTTTTTAAAAAGCTATGCGAATATAAAGACTTTGGATTTTGTAAAAGAAATAAATGCAAATGCTATAGGTGTTGGTAATGACACAAAAATCACGAAAGAATTTATTTCATATGCGCATAAAAATAATATTGAAGTTTTTAAATGGACAGTAAATAAAGAGCAAAAAATGAAAGAGCTTATTGATTTGCAAATAGATGGAATAATTACCAATAAACCCGATTTAGCACTTAAACTTAACTAGAATTATATCATGAGGAAATTTATTTTAATTGCACTATTTTTTATTTGTTCACTTTCTATTCATGCACAAACCAAATTACCCTCTTTTTTTAGTGATAATATGATATTGCAACA
>JAUVCP010000344.1 GCA_030590765.1 Flavobacteriaceae bacterium
GGAATTTCTTTGATTCGTTCATCATTGATATTAAAAGTAAATAAGGAAGGGACTGGTGGAATGATTTTATGACCTAATTTGGACATTAAACCCCATATTTTTGGATTGCTACCACTTGTAATTATGAGTTTATCAGCTAAAAATGTTTCATTACTTGTTTTAATTATAAACTGATTATCTTTTTTCTCGATGCTTTGCACATTTTGATTCAATTCGAGTTTAACCCCTTTTTCTTTAGCATTTTTTGTAAAACAATCTATGATGGTTTGAGAAGAATTGGATTCTGGAAAAATCCGGTTATCTTCTTCAATTTTTAACGGTACACCGTGATCTTCAAACCATTCCATTGTATCTCCTGTCATAAATTGATGAAAGGGTCCTAATAATTCTTTTTTACCACGAGGGTAAAATTCAATAAGCTCATTTGGTATAAAACAAGCATGGGTCACATTACATCTGCCACCGCCTGATACTTTTACTTTTTGCAATATTTTATCTCCTTTTTCAAGGATAATGACATCCAAATTTGGGTTATTTTCTGCGATGATGATTGATGTAAAAAAACCTGCAGCGCCTCCTCCTATGATAATTATTTTTTGCTTCAATGCTTTACTTTTATTTAATTAAATTGTAAATCTTCCAGTTCATGGCCATCAATCAGTTCTTTGATCCTATCTGGATCAAAATTTCCTTTTAGGAATACTATTTTATGGTTATTATTTGAATTAGTGTGAATAAGTACTTCCTTAATAAAGTCTCCTTTTTCCTTAACGGAAACCAATGTTTTCTTTTCTTCATTATTGTTTCTAATCACATCCGTATAATTCTGTGTAATATTGTTTACACCTTCGATTATTTGCTGACTTTGTTGTGGAGTACAATTGGTAAAAGAAATGGTCTTAAAATCTTTTATATTTTTAAAGACATTATTCATTTCAGGAGAAACATTTTTCAAAAAGGATCGCAAATATCCGGGAACCTGAAAAGAACTTACATTGTTATCATTTTTATGTTGATTGTAAAACTGATTGAACTTTGCAGTACCTGAACAGGAAAAAAAATTGATGCTTAAAATGAGAAGAAATATTTTAATAAATAGTTTCATAATTAAAAAGGGTTGGCATTGAGTTAAATAACAAGTTAATAATTGATTGCATTCTAGCCATTTATATGTAATATTTCAAATTACACCTATTATTTCAAGCAAATTACGGCATTATTTCAGAAGTTGAAAACTTATGGATTAAAAATTAATAGAATCCTTGTGGAGAACAGAATTATACCTTAATTTTATGCAAGGTATATTTTCCTGATTATTATGAAGAATTAAGATTGAATACAAAAATATAGAAGAGTAAGCAATAACAATTATTTTTCAACCACCTTGCAACATAGTTTTCAAGGTGGTTTTTTATTTTTAGTTGATAAATATCATCACTCTAAAATATATGATTTTGCAAGATCTGTATATTCTTTCACCTGATTTTTGATCCATTTTCTATTATAATTTAATTCTTTAGCCATAATTTTAGCTACATCTTCTGCCATCTCAATACTTGCTCTGGCATCTAAAAACAAAGCTCTTACTCGTCTTGCTAAAACATCTTCTACTGTTCTTGCCATTTCATAACGTACTGCCCAAAGCACTTCTCCTTTCGTAAATGGTAGATCAATATGTAATTTCTTCCCCATTTTTGGGACTTTATCAATCAATTCTAATAATTTCATTCGGTCTGATCCATAAATATATAAGTAATCTTCGTAATTAGGTTGCTTTATATAACCATGAATTGGCATGTTTTCTGTAACACATTTTTTCCGTTCAAGTCCGGCAACCATAGAAGCTTTATCAATAGTATCTTCAGCCATTTTGCGATAAGTGGTCCATTTACCACCTGTAATAGTTACCAACCCGGATAATGAAACAATTAGCTTATGACTTCTGGATATTTCTTTTGTTTTGGCTTCTTCACCTTCTTCAGGAGCAGCTAAAGGTCTTAGACCTGCAAAAATGCTTAATACATCTTTTCTGGTAGGATCTTTCTTTAAATACTGCCCTGCTGTGTTTAATATAAAATCTATTTCTTCTTCCAAAGCTTTAGGTTCTAAACTCGACTTATTTATAGGAGTATCTGTGGTACCAACAACAACTTTATTATGCCATGGTACTGCAAATAAAACCCTGCCATCAGAGGTTTTCGGAATCATTATTGCTGAATCACTTTGTAAAAATGATTTATCCAAAATAACATGAACACCCTGACTTGGTGTGATCATTTTTTTTGCTTTTGGATCATTCATTTTAAGAATGTCATCTGCAAAAACACCAGTTGCATTGATAACCGATTTACTTTTGATCTCAAATTCTTCTCCGCTTTCTATATCTTTTGCTATCACTCCACAAACCAAACCATCCTTGTCTTTAAGTAAATCAATTACTTTAAAATAATTTAATGCCACACCATTATTTTCAATTATGGTCTGGCATAGATTTATTGCAAGTCGGGAATCATCAAACTGGCCATCGTAATAAATCACACCACCTATAAGATCTTTTTCGTCTAAATTTGGAATTGCTTTTAGGGTTTCTTCTTTGGATATTTTTTCTGAGGAACCCAATCCTAATTTACCCGACATCATATCATAAACCTTCATTCCCAAAGTGTAAAAAGGACCTGACCACCAACTGTAATTAGGAATGATAAATTTTTGATTTTTTACCAGATGAGGTGCATTTTGTCGTAATAATCCACGTTCATGTAAGGCTTCTAAAACCAGTGAAATATCTCCTTGAGCCAAATATCGAACACCACCATGAACCAGTTTAGTACTTCTGCTGGAGGTTCCTTTTGCAAAATCAGATTGTTCCAAAAGGAGGGTTTTAAATCCCCTTGTAGTGGCATCTAAAGCAGTTCCTAAACCAGTAGCTCCTCCTCCAATAACCAATACATCCCATATTTTAGTCTGCTCTTTTTTTAATTTAAGAAGCATTTGATCTCTATTCATATTTTAAAAGTTTTGTTGTTGGTCAAAGATAAGTAATAGAAATGGTATTTAAATCTAAAACAATAATATGATAAAAATCAACAATTAAACAAGTATCAATCATTACTTTAGCAATAGATTTTACTTAAAAATCGTTCTCTAAATTATATATGAAAAACAGACTCCTCTCTATATTACTCCATCCTCTTTTTATTGCAGTGGCTATTTCTATTGTAATTATATATTTTTTACCTGATT
>JAUVCP010000369.1 GCA_030590765.1 Flavobacteriaceae bacterium
TTAATTCTTGTGGCAATAAATACAAATTAGAGCTTCATAGTCCGAAGACGATTCAAGTAAATAAATCTTTAAAAATTTCAGTGATAGAAAAGAATGGAAAACCAATTGATTCTATTCAGTATTTTATCAACGGAAAGCCAATTTTGGATAATGAATCGGTTGATATTTCTGATTTTAAATTAGGAAAACAGGCTTTATCCGCAACAGTATTTTATCAGGGGCAACAAAGAAAAATTAACAACACTATTTACTTTATGGCATCTGAGCCACCGGTAGTATATAATTATGAAATTGTGAATGAATTTCCACATGATAAAAAGGCATTTACTCAAGGTTTTGAGTTTCACAATGGTTTTTTTTATGAAAGTACTGGTAATTATGGAAAATCATCTTTAAGAAAAGTAGAATTGAAAACAGGTAAAGTAGTTCAAAAAATTGATATCGACAAGCAATATTTTGCTGAAGGAATGACCATTTTTAACAATAAGATCTATCAGCTAACCTGGAAAAAAAACAAAGGTTTTGTTTATGATCTGGAAACATTTAAGTTAGAGAAAACATTTAATTATCAGCAAAGTAAAGAAGGATGGGGACTTACACATAATAACAAAAAGCTGATCAAAACTGATGGCACAGAAAGAATGTGGTTTTTGGATCCGGAGACTTTAAAAGAAGAATCCTATATTGAAACTTATACCAACAGTCGTAAAGCAGAAAATCTAAACGAACTGGAATTTGTAAAAGGTAAAATATATGCAAATCTTTGGCAAAAGAATTCTATCCTTATCATAGATCCAATAAGTGGTGCTATTGAGATAATTGTAAACTTAAAAGGATTACAAAGTAAGGCAGGTCAAAAAGGAGATGATAATGTTTTAAACGGAATAGCTTATGATGAAGAAAATGATCGTTTGTTTGTTACCGGTAAAAAGTGGGATAAAGTTTTTGAGATCAAACTGGTAAATAAGTAAAAAGTGCTAAAAAAATTATTTTACATATTTCCTGTTATTTTTCTATTATTTTATGCATGTAATGATGATGCATTTGAAACGATCAAAAGTTCGGGAGAATTAAGGTTTTCAAGAGATACTATTTTTTTGGATACTGTTTTTACCAATATTAGTAGCAGTACACGTACCCTAAAGATATACAATAAGAGCAAGCAAAATATAACAATTCCAACTATTAAGTTAGGCAGGGGAGAGCAATCTTTTTACAGGTTGAATGTGGATGGTATTTCCGGTAAATCCTTTGAAAATATTGATATTTTATCAAAGGATAGTATTTTTGTTTTTGTAGAAGCAACCATTGATTTTAGCAGAGTTATCAATCCTATTTATACGGATTCCATTGTTTTTGATAGTGGAAATAATGTACAGGATGTGAAACTGGTAACTTTAGTACAGGATGCACATTTTTTGTTTCCAAAAAAAGATGCAGAGGGAATTAAAGAAAAAATAGTATTAGGAATAAATGCCGAAGGCGAAGAGATTTCTGTCGATGGTTTTTATTTAGATAAAAATACAGTTTGGAACAACGACAAGCCTTATGTAGTGTATGGTTATGTTGGAGTTCCTCACGATGGATCTTTAACCATAAATAAGGGAGTAAAAGTTCATTTTCATAAAAATTCAGGTCTTTTGGTTGAAAAAGGAGCTTCGCTAAAAATGAACGGAGCTTTGGGAGAAGAGATCGTTTTTGAAGGAGATCGGTTAGAACCTGGTTTTAGTGAAATTCCTGGGCAGTGGGGTGCAGTCTGGTTAAGGGCTGGCAGTAAAGATCATGAGATAGATCATGCAATTATTAAAAACAATACGATTGGTATTTTGATGGATTCTATTGGTAGTTTAACAGAGCCAACTTTGAAAATAAAAAATACACAGATCTACAATAATTCAACTTATGGTATTTTAGGTAGAACAGCCAATATAAAAGGAGAAAATCTTGTGATTGCAAATAGTGGTCAATCTGTTTTAGGATGTACAATTGGAGGAACGTATAATTTTATACACTCAACATTTGCAAACCACTGGAGTAATAGTGTTCGTAATACACCAGCAGTAATTATAAATAATTATTTAAAATATCAGCTGCCCGATGGATCGGAATCTATTTTAGTTCGTGATTTGAAAGCGGCTAATTTCACCAATTGTATTATTCATGGAAATCAGAATATTGAATTTTTTCTGGATCAGGCCGAAGGTTCGGTCTATAATTATAACTTTAAGAATAACTTGTTAAAGTTTAATGATCCCAGTGGTAAATATGCGGGGAATCCAATATTTGACTTTGATGATGAGAATCATTATCAAAATAATATTTTTAATGGAGATCCTGATTTTAAAGATATAGATAATAATGACTATATTATTGGCGAAAAATCCAATGCTGTTAATAAAGCAGATTTGAATACTGCTTTACAATTTCCTGTTGATATTCTGGGAGTAAACAGAACAGCAGATCCTGATATTGGTGCTTATCAGCACATTATTTTTGAAGAGGAAAAGTAAAATTTTAGGTTATGGCAAAAAACATTATTGTTACAGGTACTAGTAGAGGTATTGGATTTGAATTGGTAAAATATTTGGGTGTGAACCATAATGTACTGGCATTGACAAGAAATGCAAACAGCATGGATTCATTGCAAGAATCAAACAAAAATATCACTGTTTTAGAGGTTGATATTACAAAAAGAGCCGATCTAAAGATTATTACAAATTTTATACAATCCAATTGGATCAAGGTAGATATTATTATTCATAATGCAGGTATGCTGGTTCATAAACCATTTTTTAAAACTTCATTAGATGATTTTATAAATGTTTACAAGATCAATGTATTTGCTGTTGCAGAGCTTACAAAAAAAATGATGTCTTTTTTACATAAAGGAGCTCATGTTGTTGCAATAAGTAGTATGGGAGGT
>JAUVCP010000342.1 GCA_030590765.1 Flavobacteriaceae bacterium
GCATAAGGATCTGCTTTTTCAATCTCCATATTATTGTGGGTTTTTATTTTAAATTTGTAACGCATTCCAACTTCTACATTAGGAATAAACCCTTCCCAAATTCCAGACTTATCCCAACGAACATTGAGTTTGTGTTGTTTATCATTCCAAAAATTAAAATCCCCAATTACAGAAACCGATTTGGCAGAAGGTGCCCAAACAGAAAAATATACTCCGTCCTCATTATCTAATTTGATGACGTGAGCTCCAAATTTCTCATAAAGTCTATAATGCTTTCCTGTCTTAAAAAGGTCAATATCAAAATCTGTAAATAGCGAATGCGCAATTACTTTTGCCATAATTTATTTTTAAAATCACTCTACTCAGTGGGATTAATTCAGCTTACTATTTTAGTATACAACGCAACAAAAAGAAATTTCATTAAATTACAAACCCTTTAGGGATAACAACTCCTTTTTTGATTACTACTATACCGTCTCTCACTACATAAGTTTCTGTTTCAGTATCTTTTAAATGATGACCTCCATTAATGCGAACATCATCACCAATACGACAGTTCTTATCTATAATTGCATTTTTAATAAAACATCTTTCTCCAACACCCATTAAAACCTTAATTTTATTTTTTTCCATTTCTTCTAACGACTCATAAAAATCATTACCCATCATATAGGTATTTATTACTGTGGATTCATTACCTATTCTAGATCGAATCCCAATTACTGAACGCTCAATTTTAGCAGCCTGAATAATACATCCTTCAGCAATCACCGTTTTATTTAAGGTTGTCCCAGATACTTTTGAAGTAGGCAACATTCTTGCTCTAGTGTAAACTCTCTTATTCTTATCATAAAGATCAAATTTTGGAATATCATCAGTCAAGCCAATATTCGCTTCAAAAAAAGAATCTATATTACCAATATCAGTCCAATAACCTTCATAAGGATAACTTAATACTTTGTGTTTTTCAATAGATTGTGGAATAATTTCTTTGCCAAAATCTACAGTATCTGGATTTTCTAACAAATCAAATAATAACTTTTTATTGAAAATATAAATACCCATAGAAGCCAAATATTCTCTTCCTTCAGATTTCATTTCATCACTAACATCTGATGTCCAGTCTGGTAATAATTTCTTTTCAGGTTTTTCAATAAATGAACTAATATAACCTTTAGTATCTGTTTTTAAAATTCCAAACCCTGGTGCATCTTTATCATTTACTGGTAGGGTTGCAATAGTAATTTCAGCTTTTTTTGAAATATGCTCATTCATCATCAAATTAAAATCCATTTGATATAATTGATCTCCAGAAAGTATCAAAGCATATTCAAAATCGTGTCTTTTTAAATGATGCAAACTTTGCCTTACTGCATCTGCAGTTCCTTGAAACCAACCTTCGTTATGAGGTGTTTGTTCAGCAGCTAAAACATCAACAAATGCTTTGCTAAAAAAACTAAAATGATAAGTATTTTTAATATGCCTATTTAATGATGCTGAATTAAATTGTGTTAAAACATACATCCGTTTGATGTTTGAGTTGATACAGTTTGATATTGGTATATCAACCAATCTGTATTTCCCAGCAATCGGCACTGCAGGCTTTGATCTACTTTCAGTTAATGGGTAAAGCCTTGAGCCTTGGCCTCCTCCCAAAATAATAGCTAATACATTTTTTTCGAACATAAGTTAGTTGATTAAAGATTTGTATAAAGATAAATATTCTTTTGCTGATTTATCCCATGAGTGGTCAATTTTCATACAGTTTCTACGTACTTTTTTAAATTCTTTTTGGTCCTTATAAAACTCAACAGCTCTGCCTATTGAATAAATGATATCTTCTACAGAAACTAAGTCATGACAGATACCAAAACCTCCTTCATCATCAATATCAATAACTGTATCTTTCAAACCTCCAATGCTTCTTACAATAGGTATAGTTCCATAACGCAATGCGTACATTTGATTTAAACCACAAGGTTCAACTCTCGAAGGCATCAATAAAAAATCTGAAGCCGCATATATTTGATGTGCCAACTCTTCATTATAACCAATATAAACATTGTATTTATCACTAAATGTTGTGGTTAATGTTTTTAATTGACTCTCCGTTTCCAGATTTCCGCTACCTAAAACTAAAATATTGATATCGTGCTTTAATAAGGTTTTATAAAAAGCCTCTGGAAACAAATCAGCTCCTTTTTCATAAACCAACCTCCCAATAAAAGAGAAAAGTGGTTTTTCAGGATCTAAATTAAATTGCTTGCATAACAGTTTTTTATTGAATTTTTTTCCTGACTGAACATTTGTTAAAGCATAGTTTTTTTTCAACATATTATCCGTTTCCGGATTCCATACTTTGGTGTCAATCCCGTTTAAAACACCCAATGATTTTTGCTTTTCATGAGCCAATAAATTTTCTAAACCATTAGCATGTTGAGATAATTCTACCAAATAACTTGGTGACACTGTAGTGATTTTCCAGGCACATTTAATTGCAGTAGCCAAAGGATTTATTTGCCCCGACCAATCTAATAATCCAATATGTTTTTTATCAAATCCAGGAATCAAATGCAATTTATCATATTCAAATTGCCCTTGATATTGTGCATTATGAATGGTAAGCACGGTTGGAATTTCTTTTAGCACTTTGTATTTTTTTGCATGCGACATCAAAAAAGGAATAAAGCCAGTATGGTGATCATGAAAATGAACTAAATCTGGTTTTTTTTTATTTTGTAAAACCCAGTCTAAAACTGCAATTTGAAACGCTAAAAAACGCTCGGTATCATCATCATATCCATACACATTTTCTCTATATAACAGCTCTGGAATTTTAACTAAAAATAATGGAAATCCTAATTTTATTTTTAGGTTTAATATTTGAAAAGTATAATTTTTATCACCCAATGCTAAACTACCTTGAAAAAGCAAATCAAACTTTCTGTTTTTTGTAAATTTATTTAAATAAAAAGGCATAATAACCTTTGCGCTAACACCTAAATTATTTTGATATTTAGGTAGTGCCCCAACAACATCAGCTAAACCTCCAACTTTGGCTACCGGAAAACACTCTGCACTTATATGTAATACCTCCATACTAAAATATGTAATTTAATTATTAAACATCCGATATTCAGATGTTTTTTACAATTACTTTGAATCGATAATATATAAAAATATTCTAGAAAATTACAAGAAAAATATCATATATTCAATAAAATATGAATTTATTAAAATATTGTTAAGTATTTAAATAAATCATTAAATATTACCTACCTAT
>JAUVCP010000270.1 GCA_030590765.1 Flavobacteriaceae bacterium
AACATGTTAAAAAATACAATGAAAAAGATATTGCATTAAACATTGTATTGTTAATTGGAAACAAGCTCAAAAACAATAAAGATATTAAAGTGGTTTATACACGTAATAGAGATATTTTTATTGGTTTAAAAGAAAGAGGAAAGATAGCAAATGATGCAGAAGCTAATCTGTTTGTTTCGGTGCATTGTAATGCCCATCATACACAAGCAAATGGAACAGAGACTTATGTACTGGGGTTGCACGCCAATAAGCAAAATTTTGAAGTGGCAAAACAAGAGAATGAAGTAATTTTTCTGGAAGATAATTATAAAGAAAAATATGCGGGTTTTGATCCTAATTCACCTGAAGCAGTTATCGGTTTGACCTTGATGCAAGAAGAGTATTTAGATGAAAGTTTACTGATAGCCAGTTACGTACAAAATAACTTTACTAAAAAATTAAAGCGTGTTGATAGAGGTGTTAAACAGGCAGGATTTGCTGTTTTACACCAAACTTATATGCCTAGTGTTTTAATTGAGACAGGTTTTATAACCAATAAACAAGAGGGAGCATTTATTGGTTCAAAAGTCGGTCAGGAAAAAATTTCAACTGCAATTTATAATGCGATCATGGAATATAAAAAACATTTGGATGATAATATTGTGATAGAGGAAAAGCCAAAACCTAAAGTTGAAAAACCAGCACCAAGGATTTACAAAGGGGTTGATTTTAAAGTGCAAATTTCCTCAAGCTCAAGAAAATTAGAGCTTAAATCATATAATTTTAGCGGATTAAAGGGAGTTACCCGAGTAAAACAAGGAAAACATTATAAATATTATTACGGAAGCACTTCTGATTATGATGAAGTTCTAAATTTACAGAAGAAAGCAAAATCCGTTGGATTTAATACCGCATTTATTGTTGCCTATAAAAATGAAAAGAAAGTTTCTGTATCTGAAATATTGAAATCTTCTCAAAAATAATTAGTAGTTTTGCTAAACTAAAATGTTAGATTTTGAAAGTGTCAAGAGAACTTAAAACAGGTGTTATAGCTATTTTAATTATTATTCTTGTAATATGGGGGTATAATTTTATGAAGAATCAAAAAGTATTTGATAATTCAAGAACCTTATTTGCTGAATATGAGAATGTACAGGGGCTTGTCAAATCCAGTCCGGTTACCATCAATGGTTTAATAGTAGGTAAAATTGAAAAAATTTCTTTTCATCCATCTAAAGAAGGTATTTTAGTTGTAAATATTAATTTTACAGATGAAATAGAGTTTTCAACCAATAGTGTTGCGGAAATTTATAGTCCTGATTTTATTAGTGGTAAATCATTAAAGATCAGAATAGCGTATGATGATGCTCCAATTGCCAAAAATGGCGATACTTTAATTGGTAAATTTGATTCAGGTATTTTGGGAACGATCAATGAGCAGATTGCACCTTTGCAAAATAAGGTAGAAAGTTTTATTGTAAATACAGACACAGTAATGTATAATTTGAATAGTGTTTTGGATATAGAGAACCAAAAGAATCTAAAATTATCATTAAAACATATGAGTGCAACTCTTGCTAATTTTGAAAAATTATCAAAGAGTGCTGATAAGATACTTGCTGCTAATAATAATAAGATTGACAGTATTCTGAACAATGCAAATGTTGCCATGAACAGTTTTGCCCAAATGATGGATTCTCTTGAAAAAGCAGATCTTGGAGCTACTGTAAAAAGTTTACAAGTGACTTTAGACGGATTTAACAAATTACTGGATGGAATAGAACAGGGTAATGGTAGTATTGGAAAATTAATGAAGGATGATCAACTGTATATAAATCTTGAAAATGCTTCAAAAGAATTGGAAGAATTACTTAGAGATTTAAAATTGCATCCTAAAAGATACGTAAATGTTTCTGTATTTGGAAAGAAGGAAAAGCCATATGTGGAAGATGTGAAAGAGTAGTTGATAGCTAATCATAAAAATTCAGTAATATTTTTTAGTTTTACTTTACATTTTGTGATAAAATAGATTAATTTTAAAGGATAAAATATAGATAAAAAATTACATGTCTTACATTCCAAATATTATTTTCGCAATACTGCTTGTTGTTGGTGTTGGTTTTTTTGTGCAAAACATCAAAAAGATCATCAGGAATATTAAATTAGGAAAAGATCTTGATCGTAGTGATAATCCTTCAGAGCGATGGAAGAATATGATAAACATTGCTTTAGGTCAGTCCAAAATGACTCAACGTCCTGTTGCAGGTATTCTTCACTTTATCGATTATGCCGGTTTTATCATTATTAATGTTGAGGTTATTGAGATAATAATTGATGGTTTATTTGGTACACACAGGGTGTTTTCATTTGCCGGTGGATTGTATAGTTTTTTAATAGGTTCATTTGAGATACTTGCATTTTTGGTTTTGATCTCAGTAATTATTTTTTGGATCAGAAGAATGATATTGAAAATTCCAAGATTTTGGAATAAAGAAATGACCAGTTGGCCCAAAAATGACGCCTTGAATATTCTTTATTTTGAAATGGTATTGATGAGTTTATTTCTTATCATGAATGCTGCAGACCTTAACTTGCAAAACTTGGGAGCTGCTCATTATGTACATGCAGGGTCATTTCCTATTAGCAGTTATATAGCAAACTGGTTGCCTCAAAGTGAAGGAACTTTGATATTTATTGAAAGGGGTGCGTGGTGGATACATATTATTGGCATTTTTATCTTTTTGAATTATTTATACTATTCAAAACATTTACATATTTTACTTGCATTTCCAAATACCTATTATGCCAATTTGAACCCTCAGGGGGAATTTGATAATCTGCAATCGGTTACTGATGAAGTGAAAATGATGCTAGATCCTGATGCTGATCCCTATGCCGCTCCTGCGGAAACAGATACAGAAGAAATATCTGAAAAATTTGGAGCAAATGATGTTACAGATCTTTCATGGGTGCAGTTAATGAATGCTTATACCTGTACGGAATGTGGTAGATGTACTTCCGTTTGCCCGGCAAATCAAACCGGCAAAGAATTGTCTCCAAGGGCAATCATGATGAAAACCAGAGATAGACTGGAAGAAGTGGGAAAACTTATTGATAAGGATGGTATAGAGAGTTTTAAGGAAAAAGGAGATGGTAAATCACTTTTTGATACCATGAGCAATGAAGAAATATGGGCATGTACAAGTTGTAACGCATGTGTTACGGAATGTCCTATAAATATTGATCCTTTGTCTATAATTGTAGATCTGAGACGCTTTTTGGTAATGGAACAATCAGCTGCTCCTCAGGAATTGAATATGATGATGACCAATATTGAAAATAATGGAGCGCCATGGCAATACAGCCAAATGGATAGGTTAAACTGGAAAGACGAGTAATTAATTGAAAATTGAAAGATTGAATCATTAAATTTAAATAAATATGAAAGTACCAACAATGGCTGAAATGATGGCAGAAGGTAAAACTCCTGAAGTTTTATTTTGGGTTGGTTGTGCAGGAAGTTTTGATGATAGGGCAAAAAAAATTACCAAAGCTTTTGTAAAAATATTAAACGAAGCAAAGGTTGAATATGCAGTTTTAGGAACCGAAGAAAGTTGCTCAGGTGATCCTGCAAAAAGAGCTGGTAACGAATTTTTGTTTCAAATGCAAGCAATGACAAATATTGAAGTTTTAAATGCATATGAAGTTAAGAAAATTGTAACTGCTTGTCCACATTGCTATAATACCATAAAAAACGAATATCCTGAGTTGGGTGGTGATTATGAAGTGATGCATCATACACAATTTCTAAAAACCTTGTTAGATGAAGGTAAAATAACTATAGAAGGAGGTAAATATTCCGGTAAACGGATTACTTTTCATGATCCTTGTTATTTAGGAAGAGCAAATAATATTTATGAAGCACCAAGAGAATTAATTCGTAAATTAGAAGTCGAATTAATTGAAATGAAACGATGTAAATCTAATGGTTTATGTTGTGGT
Organism: Flavobacteriaceae bacterium; assembly: GCA_030590765.1. Lineage (GTDB taxonomy): Bacteria > Bacteroidota > Bacteroidia > Flavobacteriales > Flavobacteriaceae > Lutimonas. The sequence continues at coordinate 3,982 of JAUVCP010000270.1, forward strand.
GCAGGAGGAGCTCAAATGTTTAAAGATTCAGAAAAAGGAGATAAAGAAATTTTTGTAGAGCGTACAGAAGAGGCTATAGAAGTAGAACCTCATATTATTGCAACAGGTTGTCCTTTTTGTAACACAATGATGACTGATGGAGTCAAAAATAAAGAAAAAGAAGAAGAAATTAAAGTATTAGATATTGCTGAGTTGATAGCTAATGCAAATGATTTATAAAATTACAATATT
>JAUVCP010000018.1 GCA_030590765.1 Flavobacteriaceae bacterium
CTGAATATAATGGTAGTCTGGAAGACTTTTTAAAAGGTTTTTTTAAGCAATAGGAAGTAAATGGCATGGTTTTTTGATCTCTATTAATGTCCTTACATGATGTGATATTTATAAAATAAAATCAAACAGATGATAAAAATAATTATTCTTTTAGTTGCATTCTTCTCCTGTATGGGCAATTATCAAGTGGGATATGCAACAGAAAAGATCAAACAGCAGTATCCTATTGGAATACCCGGAAGACAGCTTACATATATTTCATCGGATAATGTACTACCGGCATCTGTAGTTCGTAAATTTGTTTTGTCGCTAGGGGCTCTTGAAGAAAAAGATGGTGAGAGCTATCAGTGGATTAGTCTGGAGGCCGTCAAGGAAAACGGACAAACTTATAGCATGTATATACTTAGCTCTGAGTATCCCTCAGAAATACTAGATATTGCAGAGCAAAATATGTTACGGTATGTGCTTAAAAAGGGCGAAAATAATTACCTTGAATTTGTTGACGAATCTGATAACTCCGTGATATTGCCAAATACGGGAACTTGGAAACATCTACTACCAAGAGCAGATAATATTAGCAATTTATTCAGTTATAAAGCAAAAAAGGTCAACCTCTTGGGACTAGAATACAAGTTGGAAACAAATAAAAGTTCTGATTTTCGCTCTCCACCAAATGATACGCATATAATCCATCTTACACCTGATATTCTTATTGGGGTACCTCATAATTCAAAAGTGATAGATGAAACAAGAAGATATGATGAATCCGATTATGAATACATTTTACTTACAAAAGAGAACTATGCAGAGATGATTGAAAACGGGATGAATGTTTTTAATGTTAATGCAGAACAGGTTAAATGGATTGAAACTAAAAATGTTTATTATTGGGGAATTGGAGGGAAAGATATTGCTTACCCTGAAGAACTCTACCGAAGCAATTACATTGGCCCGGCAATATTTTTTGATGAACCGATGGTACATACCAGAGATCATGCACTTCGTCCAAAATTCAAAAAAGACCCGTCACTTCGTAAGACCATAAGCCCAGAGATATTCTTCGAAGAGTTTAAACACGAATATCATATGGCAAAATATGAGCGGTCACCAATTCGATTGCTCAAAGAGTTAAATGCAAGAGAAGATGTTTCTGTAGGTGATATGGATTTCTTGCAGCAGAATGTTTATTCATGGGAAACCATGCCAAGTTCTACTCTTTATCAATTGTCAGAAGGCGATCAGTCAGCCCCTGCCGCCATGGTTTTTGAACCACCTGGAAGATTAGGAGCAAGAAGGGTTTTGCCCGAACTGAATATGAGTTTTGATTGCCAGATCCCTATTGACAACCCAAAAAATTTGCTTGGTATAATAAAAGGTTTCATACGTGGTGCTGCACGGGTAACAGATAAAAATTGGGGTATCAGTATTTACGGGCAGGTAATGCGTTCTGATGCATATTGGCAACTTACCCATGCTTACGATATGGGAGCAACCCATTTCTTTTACTGGGATTCTTATCAACTGGCTGCCGTTCCATATGGCGAATATCTTTCTATGTCTAAAAATTTAAGGGAATATGCAAAAAACTTCCCACATCGTAATATGGAAAAACTGAAACGAGCAGCTGAAGTAGCAATTTTAATACCACCCGGTTATAACCTTGGCCATGTTAAAATGGGGATAGGGAATTTTAGTGGTCTGCCTGAATTGAATATGGAACGCAAAAATAGCCATGGCGTTAAATATCGGGATGTTATGAATAATTTTTATATTGAAATAGAACGCTGTATCAGGCTTGGCGTTGATTACGACCTTTTCTGGAATCTGGAAAATATAGATTTGAAAGATTATAGAGAGCTTGTAAATATTAGGAAAGATGGTAAAGTTGAGGTAACAAAAAATGACAAAAGTGAAATTCTGAATTCTGCCAGATTACCACAACGTCCTGAAGGAGAGCATCCGCAACTTTCTGTAAAGTTAAGTACTTCTACCGAAAATAATACATATTCTGTTACTGCATATGCAAAAGTTACCGAAACGGATGCACCTGTTTATTATACCCAGGGAGCCGGGAAAGATGGTGTATATAGAAATACTTATGTGCTTTGGGAATTATATGGTCCGGAAGAAGAAGATTATACAGATTTTTGGAATGAGAGATGGGATGTTTCCGTTTCAGAAGAAAAAAACTCAGCTTCTGTAGAAATCAAATTTAATATAGATGAACCGGGGAATTACTGTTTGCGTGTATCCACAACCGATGTTGCAGGTAGAAGCACAGTTGTTTGGAAAGATATTAATATTGCTGAAAAGTAAAATTTAACAACCACTAATGAAACATCTGAAATTATTGATTTTTTGCATTCCAACTTCTCGAAGTTTGTGCAACAAACTTATAAAGGAGAGCCTTATACAGGATTATCCATAAGTGTTGACACTATATGAATTTCCGTTCATCTGTTCAACCAGGCTTTCAAATAATAATAAAAACATATAAAAACATGTCAAATAAAAGGAAACAATATAAAAGAAAATGGTTAAGGTTACCATTTGAACATTGGTTTTACCTTGGGATTTTGTTTCTTATGTTTTTTATTATCGGATGCTCAAAAAACAGTCAGCAAATTATTAAAGAAGATATTTCCAGTTTTGTCAATCCTTTTGTGGGTACTGGTGGAAGTCAATTAAATGGTCATGGAAATACCTATCCCGGAGCGACATATCCGTTTGGAATGGTCCAATTGAGTCCTGATAATGGCAAAAGTGGACCGTTATTCTGTTCGGGATATTCCTATAATGAAAATATTATTGCAGGGTTTAGTCACACCCATCTCAGTGGGACAGGTGCAGGTGATCTGGCAGATATATCCTTTATGCCAACAACTAAAGAGATTAAGGAAAAGTACTTTATCCAACCTGAAGCATTTGTCAAGGATCATATTGCTAAAACAGGAATCCAACTAAACGAGTATTATGATACGGAGGAAAAAGAACCGTCTTTTAAAAATCACCTGTTATTAAAATATCTATCTGAATTTTCTCATGAGCAGGAAGAAGCCTCTCCCGGATATTATGCTGTAAAACTTTTGGAGGATGATATTGATGTTGAATTAACTACGACTGAATTTGTTGGTTTTCATAAATATACATTCAATAAACCTAATAAGGAGAATCATGTTATTTTAAACCTTGGTTTTTCAATCAATCGAGGTAAACCTGTTAAAACCTATATTGAACAAAGAAGTTCCAATCAATTTGTTGGTTACCGCATTACCGATGGTTGGGGTGGTGAACACAAAGTATTCTTTGCTTTGGAGTTTGAACAGTCACCTATCGGGTTCAAAACTTTTAATGTGGATAAAAAACTTCCGAATAATGGAGTGGTAGGAAAAGGAGTTCAGGGAGTGTTTACTTTTGATGGTGCTAAAACCAAAACAATTGTTTTTAAAGTTGGACTATCATCAGGAAATATTGATGGTGCTTTAGCAGATCTGAAAACAGTAAATGAGTATCAATGGAATTTTGAAAAAGTTAAAAATGATACCAGATCAAAATGGAATAAAGTGCTGTCAAAAATTAAAGTTACTTCTGATAATGAAGATCAAAAACGTATTTTTTACACAGCACTTTATCATGCTTATTTAACTCCAAATCGTTTTTCTGATGTCAATGGTAATTACAAAGGTTTTAATAATAATATGGAGAATGCAAAAGGTTATAAGCAGTATACTGTTCTTTCATTATGGGATACTTTTAGGGCTTTAAAACCTTTTTTAGCGATCATGGAGCCAGATTTGTATTCTGATATTGTAAATTCTATGCTAGCCAAATACCAACAAACAGGTGTATTGCCATACTGGGAAATTGCAGGTACAGAAGGAGGGTCAATGATTGGTTATCATTCTGTTCCGGTAATTGCAGATGCAATATTAAAAGGAATTGGAAATTTCGATAAGGATTTAGCACTTAAAGCAATGATCGATGTTTCCAATCATGACCGTAAAGGATTGGGTTTGCATCTAAAACATCATTACGTTCCAACTAATTTTAAAGAGGATGCAACCGTATCGAAAACTCTTGAATTTAGTTACGATGACTGGTGTATAGCGCAGGTTGCTAATTATTTAGGCAAAGAACAAATCTATAAGGAGTATATGAAAAGATCTGAATATTATAAAAATGTTTATGATCCCGACTACAAATTAATGAGAGGAAAAAATAGCGATGGAAGTTGGTATGAACCTTTTCATCCAAGATTTGGCGAGTATGGAAATCCTCACTATACAGAAGCAAATGCATGGCAATATTCATTTTTTGTTCCTCATGATACAGATGAGTTAATTAAAATGATGGGAGGAAAAGATGATTTTGAAATGATGATGGATTCTTTATTTACACAAACTTCAGAAGTTTTGGGAAGATGGACTGAAGATATTGTAGGTAGAATAGGCCAGTATGCTCACGGTAATGAACCGAGTCATCATGTGAGTTATTTATATGATTTTATTGGTAAGGATAAAAAAACACAATTTTGGGTAGATAAGATCATGGATTCCTTGTATACAAATAAGCCGGATGGTTTATGTGGAAATGATGATTGTGGACAAATGTCTGCCTGGTATGTGTTCAGCGCAATTGGATTTTATCCGGTAAATCCACTTGATGGGAGATATTATTTTGGTTCTCCTCAATTTGATCAGGTGGAACTAAATCTGCCAAATGGAAATAAGTTTACTGTTAAAGCTATGAATGTTTCAGATAAAAATATTTTTATCAAGTCTAAAAAATTGAATGGAAAGATTATAGATAGACCATATATCACTTATAAAGAATTGATAAATGGAGGAGTTTTAGAATTTGAAATGACCAAATAATAAATAGATTATGATATTCAATCAGATAAAACAAAATCAAATGATAAACAAAATTAAAAGAATTGTAATGGCTATTATCCTTTTCGTTTTTGCAGGAATTACGATAATAAGCTGTAACTCAAAACCAAATAAAAAGGAACTGGCAGATTATGTAAACCCTTTACTTGGCACATCGAGTTCTCGCTGGATGCTTTTCCCGGGTCCATGCTTACCTTTTGGGATGGTAAAATTAAGTCCTGATAATACCGATGAAGGGGAATACAAACTTGGCGCAGGTTACGAATATAAGATCAATAGTATTTCAGGATTCAGTCATGTTCATTCATGGATGATGGCAAGTTTTAGCACCATGCCAACTACTGGAGAATTGAAGATTGCTGTAGGAACAGCAGATAATCCTGATGCAGGATATCGCTCTAGAATCAATAATAAAAACACCAAAGCGGTTGCGGGCTATTATGCCACTATTTTAGATGATTACAATATTAAAGTAGAACTTACTGCAACAACCAGAGGTGGTTTTCAGCGCTACACCTTTCCTAAAACTGATAGTGCTAGGATATTATTTGATTTGAAATTTACTGAAGAAGAACCTTCAACCATTGTAGGAGCGAGTATTAAAAAAGTAAGCAATACCGAAATTGAAGGGTATGTGATGCGGGAAGCTGGTGAATGGAATGAGTATGTCGTGCATTTTGTAGCTCGATTCAATAGATCATTTACTACGATGGGTGGTTGGAAAGGAACTACAATTTCCCAAGAGTTAAACGAGATAAGCATAACAGAAGATATGGATATTGGGGCATTTTTAAATTTTGATGTACAGGAAGATCAAGAAGTTTTGATGCAAACCGCTATTTCTTATGTTAGCGTTGAGCAAGCAAGGTTAAATTTAGTGACTGAAATGGATGGATTTGATTGGAGTTTTGAATCTGCTCATAATAATGCCAGAGAAATTTGGAATGAATTGTTAGGAAAGATCAAAGTGGAAGGAGGAACTGAATCGGATAAAATAAAATTTTATACAGGATTATATCGTGCTTATAGTTCTAAAACCATATTTAGTGATGTAAACGGAAAATATGTAGATGCCTGTGAAAACGTGCAACAAATCGATCCTAAGGAATTTTCTGTTTATGGAGCAGATGCATTTTGGGGTTCCTTTTGGAATTTGAACCAGGTATGGAGTCTGGTAAGTCCGGATAAATCTGAAAAATGGGTAAGATCATTATTGGAATTGTATGATAAGGATGGGTGGTTGCATGATGCCCCTGGCGGATTGGAGTATTCTAGTATTATGGTGGCAGCACATCAAATACCTTTTATTGTGAATACCTGGCAAAAAGGAATTCGTGGTTTTGATGGGGAAAAGGCATTTAAAGCCATGAAAGAAATTCAAATGAATCCCGGTCAACCGCATGAATGTGGAGGATATGCCGGAAACCGTAATTTGCAGATCTATATGGATTTAGGATATGTTCCAGCAAATGTAGGTCCTGTTTCCAATACACTTGAATATGCCTACGATGATTGGTGCGTAGCACAAATGGCAAAGTCATTGAATAAAGAGGGTGACTATAAATATTTTATGCAACGATCGCAGAATTATCGCAATGTTTTTGATCCATCTACAAAATATATCCGTCCTAAATATGCCGGTGGTCCGTGGCTGGAAGATTTTAGCATGGTTAAAGGAGCGGGAGACTCAGGGCATAGTTTTGGTTTTGGATCAAAAGATTATGTCGAATCAAATGCCTGGCAGTTTAGCTGGTTTGTACCCCATGATCTAAAAGGACTGATAGAATTAATGGAGGTGGATGAGTTTAATTCGAGGCTGGAAGAAGGCTTTAAGAATTCCCGTCCGTATTTTACATCAGATTTTGTAAATATTGGAAATCAGCCAAATATGGAAGCACCATGGCTCTTTAACTATTCAGGAAAACCATGGTTAACACAATATTGGGTACGTGAAGTATTAGATAATTATTTTGGTACAGATCCTGTTGATGGATATCATGGTGATGAAGATCAAGGGCAAATGGGTTCCTGGTTTGTGATGAGTGCCATGGGACTTTTTCAAATGGATGGCGGAGCTGCTGTGGAACCAGCTTATGAATTATCGGGTCCTATTTTTGAAAAAATAACCATACAACTGGATCCGAATTATTATAGCGGAAAAGAATTTGTGATTGAAGCCAAAAATTCATCGTCTAAAAACCGATACATCCAATCTGCTACCTTGAATGGCAAAGTATTGAATAAATTCTGGTTCAAGCATGCGGATTTAGTAAAAGGCGGAAAACTCGTTTTAGAGATGGGCTCAGAACCAAATAAGGAATGGGCTGTTGATAGCGAACATCCACAGATACAAGATATAGACCCAATCGTTACAACCCCTTATATTATGGATACAGACAGGGTGTTTAGCAAAGAAAGAGAAGTAAAACTGGCATGTGACACACAAGGCGCTGAAATTTTTTATTCACTGGATGGATCTGAGCCTACTAATAAATCACTTTTGTATAAAGAGCCATTTGATGTAGACAAAACAACCACAATTAAAATGATTGCTTATCGTGGAAATCAAAAAAGCTTGCCATCAAAAACAAGTATTAAAAAAATTGGAGACATTAAAAAGATGTATTTAAAAGATGTGTCACTAGGGTTAACTTATAATTACACACATGGTATTTATAGAATGGTACATGATTTTCTGAATGTAATACCATTAAAATCTGGAATTGTTACACACTTTACAATCGAACCAAGAGAGAAAGAACAATTTTTTTCATTTGATTTTCAAGGGTATATAAATATTCCAAAAGATGGAGAGTATACTTTTTATTTGGCAACCAATGATGGAGGCCGATTGTATATCGATCATATTATGTTGTTAAATAATGACGGTCTGCATCCTGTTGTAGAGATTAATAAACCAATTACTTTAAAAGCTGGACTTCACCCTATTTCTGTGAAATATTTTCAGGAAGGTGGAAGAAATGGATTGAAGGTTTTCTGGGAAGGACCCGGAAATGAAAAGGAGGAAATTCCCGCAAAGGTTTTATTTCATAAGAAAGGATAAAATTAAAAGTAAGAAAATATGAATTTATTTAAATTAAAAATGAGATCAGACTTATTAAAAAGTGGACTTTGGACTACAATTCTAACGGTGTTATATCTGGTACTTTCCTGGAATAAAAATTCCGTTTTTGAGATATTTTCAGCATTGGGGTTTTTCATTTTTCTTTATTTTCTTTTTTTTTCCATTGGGAGAGAAGAGGTGTCAAAATGGATGAGGTCTTTTGCTCAAAATAAAATTGAAAAAGCAGTTTTATTTCCGACACTTTTAATCATTCTGTATTATAGCTATATCATTTTAAACGGTTTTAATCCATTAAAAGGAACAGTTTTTATGCTGCCTTTTTTAATCTATTTTCCAACCTTGATATTTGTTGCAAAACACAATAATTCACATAAAATTGATTGGCTCGATTTTACAACCTTTGTTTTGTTTTTACTGCCAACTACACTTGTTGAATTTTCGCCAAGTACACATTTACCCTTTGGTGGTGGTATTTTTGATTCTGTTTATCGTTTGGTGATAATTCTTGCAGCAGTATATTCCTTTGTCGTAATACGAAATATAAAAGATGTTGGTTTTTATCCTGTTATTAAAACTAAATATTTACTAACAGCAATTGGTGTCTGGCTTGTATTTTATGGTTTTGTATATGTCATTGGAAATTCTGTTGATTTTATTCAATATGTGGGTCATAAGAAAACCTTTATTGCAGTTTTAGGATCCATAGGAATTAGTGTTTTAAGTGTCTTTTTGCATACCGCAATATTTGAAGAGTTGTTTTTTCGGGGACTTTTACAAAATATGCTGGCAAAAAGAATTGCACAGGAAAATAGCTGGATACCATTCTGGAAATGGGGAGCTTCTCTATTAATTGTCCTGTCGCTTGTTACAGGTTACACAATGGATGGAGACATGCAGTGGTTTCCTTCCCTGATCACTGTATTTTTGTTTTTAACAGCATTCGCAATTGAACGATATGGTATCAGTCCAAAAGGAACTTATACAGCTCTGGCCATTGCAAGTGTATTATTTGGATTGGTACACTATCATTCAGGATCCATTATTTTTGTTGGATTAGCGAGTATTGGTGGATGGGCATATGGTTATACCTACATCAAAACAAAAAATGTATTTTATGCAGCTTTGGTTCATGCTTTGGTAAATAGTTCACATTTGATATTTGGATTGGAATTAATGAAATAAATTTGATTAGAAATTGAAAAATATTCAATAATAATGAAAAAATATAAATATTTTATTCTTGTAATAATCATCGTCGTGATTTCTTCCTGTTCTGAGAATAAAAAAGATTATACAGAGATGGTCAATGTTTTTATTGGTACAGAAGGAGATGGAAATACTTTTCCTGGAGCTACCATGCCTTTTGGATCTGTGCAATTGAGTCCGGATACTGGTTTGGAAGGACCTGCAAAATTTGGAAGTTATAAATACAACCAAAATACAATTATTGGGTTTTCACATACACATTTAAACGGAGTAGGAGAGCCCGAATATCGCGATATTTTGATGATGCCTACCGTTGGAGAAGTAAAATTAACACCTGGGGATGAAAAGAATACATCAACCGGTTATCGATCAAAATTTGACCATAAAAATGAAAACGCTAGTCCTGGATATTATTCAGTATTACTAGACGATTATAAGGTGAAAGTTGAATTAACAAGTACATTAAGAGCAGGATTTCATAAATATACTTTTCCGGAAACGGATAAGTCACATATTATTTTAGATCTGGCATTTCCTTATGGTAATGCAGAAGAATTGATCATTAAAAAGGTGAGTGATACAGAAATTGAAGGTCTTCGAAGGTCCCATGGCTGGGCTTATGACCAGTATGTTTATTTTGTTGCACAGTTTTCCAAACCTTTTTCTTCTGTGGAATTAATTCTTGATGATATTCTTCAAAAAGATCAGGATGAAATAAAAGGCAAAAATGTAAAAGCTGTAATCAATTATCAAACTGCTCAGGAGGAAGAGATCATGGTCAAAGTAGGTATTTCGGCTGTAAGTGTTAACGGAGCTAGAAAAAATCTGGAAACCGAGATTCCAGACTGGAATTTTAAAGCTATCGTTAAAAAGGCAAAAGATGCCTGGAACAAAGAACTCAGTAAAATAGAAATTGAAGGAGGAACAAAAGACCAGCAAATTTTCTTTTATACTTCAATGTATCATGCATGTATGAGTCCGGATATTTATATGGATGTTGATGGTAAATACCGTGGAATAGATCGAAAAGTTCATCAAGGTAAGGAAGGATTTACCAATTATACAGTCTTTTCGCTGTGGGATACATTTAGAGCATTACATCCATTATTTACGATTATAGATCAAAAAAGAACCAATGATTTTATCAAATCTCTTTTGCAAAAATATGATGATGGCGGAAGGTTACCTATGTGGGCATTGGCAGGAAATTATACAGATGATATGTTGGGCTATCATGCAGTTCCGGTAATTGCAGATGCCTATGTTAAGGGAATAAGAGGTTATGATGTTAAAAAGGCTTATAAAGCTGTGAAACATAGTGCTGAATTAGAGAAATTAGGGTTGAAATATTATAAAAAAATAGGCTATCTGCCATATGATAGACAGGCAGAATCTGTGTCTAAAACTCTGGAATACAGTTATAACGATTGGTGTATTTCTCAAATGGCCAAAGAAATGGGTTCTAAGGAGGAGTATAAATGGTATCATCAAAGAGCTCATTTTTACAAAAATGTTTTTGATAAAACTTCAGGATTTATGAGAGGAAAAAGTTTAGATCGAAAATGGTTAGAACCTTTTGATCCATTAAAAAATTCAGCCTATTCAGAAGGGAATGCCTATCAGTATATGTTTGTGCCACACGATACAGAAGGTTTGGTTACAGAAATGGGAGGAGACCAAAAATTTGCTGATTGGTTAGATGAGCTATTTAGTTTGAAATCAGATGACGAGCCTGAAGGGTCTATCGGGCAATATTGGCAAGGGAATGAACCGAGTCATCATTTGGCATACCAATACAATTATGTAGGAGAAGCATGGAAAACACAAAAATTGGTTAATCAAATTTTGACAGAACTACATACAGCGACACCGAGAGGATTATCTGGAAATGATGATTGCGGACAAATGTCTGCCTGGTATATTTTAAGCTCTTTAGGTTTTTATTCTGTAGCGCCTGGTCAGGATATCTATGTGATAGGATCTCCCTTGTTTAAAAAAGTAACGGTAAATTTAGAGAATGGAAAGAAATTTGTTGTTAAAGCAAATAATATTTCGGCAGAGAATTATTATATACAGTCCGCAACTTTAAATGGTAAAACTTACTCTAATTCTTTTTTGCATCATAAAGATATTATGAATGGATCTGAATTGGTTTTTGAGATGGGGCCTGAACCAAATAAAGAGTGGGGAAATAAAAAAAATGAACGTCCTTATTCAGAGAACGGAGAGATCATTACTTCACTGCCATATATCAAATCCGATAAAAAATTATTTTCGAATAATACAAAAATAGACCTTGGTTGTGATACAGAAAATGCTGAAATAAGATATACATTAGATGGATCTGAACCAACGGAAAATTCCAGTCTGTTTAAAAAACCTATAAAAATCTCAGAATCTACTATTTTAAAGATGAGATCTTTTCATAAAGAGATAGAATCTAGTGTAACTATTTCTTATGAAATTGAAAAAGCAGAGTTTAATGAGCCGATAAATCTTATTAGTGTTAAACAAGGTATGCATTATGATTACTTTGAGCGCTTTTTTGTTTCCACGGAAGATTTGGATGACCTGACTCCATTTGAATCAGGAATTATGAATAAATTTACAATAGAAAATGCAAAGGTTGAAAGCTATTTCGGATATCAAAACAAAGCATATATAAAAGTTCCTACTGATGGAATTTACACCTTCTATTTAGAATCGAATGATGGTAGCCGACTGTTTATTGATAGTGAAGAACTTATTGAAAATGAAGCAAATCATGGTGCTGTTGAAGAAACAGGAGTGATTGCATTAAAAAAAGGTTTTCATAAGATAAAGGTAAGATATTTTCAATGTGGTGGGGGTAAAGCATTGAAAGTTAGCTGGGATGGTCCAGATTTCTCTAAAGAAGAAATTAAAGAGAACGATTTATATTTTTAATAAAACACGAAATAAAATGAAAAACTCAACTAATAAAACAGAAACCATAGTTATGAAATTTTTAATGACTTTTTATTTGATTATTCTTTTTACCAACTTAGTAACTGCACAAATACAGATAGTTGATAGCCCAAAATCAGGTTATGA
>JAUVCP010000114.1 GCA_030590765.1 Flavobacteriaceae bacterium
CAAAACCAAAAATGCTGCTGCCTCTCCAAGATTCAATCCTGTACGATTTTTATCAAAAGGTTTGCAATCTGTTTTCGATAAGATCATTAAGGTCTTAAATCCATTGATGGTAAATTTTGATAAACAATCGGCACCACCAACAACAACTCTGTCTAACTTACCGCTCTTTATCAATCTTGCGCCCAACATAATTGCATTGGTTCCTGATGAACATGCAGTACTTATGGTAGTAACAAATTCAGTTATCCCTAGCCTTTTTGCAACTTTTGAAGTTGCATCTCCTAAAGAATGTGTATCAATATATTTTCTATCCTTTTCTTCCTCATGATATGAATAATAAAACTGTTCTGTCATATCCATACCACCTACACTTGTGGCAGAGATTAGTCCTGTTTTGTATTTATTGATATCCTTTATATTGGCATTTTTTACGGCTTCTATAGCTGCAATTTCAGCTAAAAGTGCTGTTCTTGAATAATTATTGCTTTCCGCAAGATTTAAAATATGGATCAATTCATCATTCGATAAATCTATTTCTCCAACCTTGATCTCATCACGATGAATGGTGTCAATTTTCTTTATCTTTGATATTCCAGGTTTTTTATCTATTAAAGATTGAAAATTCTCTTCAACAGTATTTCCTATGGAAGAAATTATTCCCATTCCTGTAATAGCAACACCTTTATCCATTTTTTAAGCTCTGTTTTCAGTAATATATTGTGCCATTGTATTGATAGACTGAAAGATAGATTTCCCCTGTTTTGGATCAGTCAATTTAATTCCATAATCTTTATCCAGCATTACGATCAATTCCAATGCATCAATTGAATCCAAACCAAGACCATCTCCAAAAAGCATATCATCATCGGCTATATCTACAACTTCAATATCTTCTAAATTCAGATTCTCAATTATTTTCTCTTTCAACTCTTTCTTTAAATTCTCCATTATTTTTATTCTTTATATAATTTTATTAAATTTTGTTCAGTATGATCCATTTTTCCCTTTTCAGAGACCAAATATACAAAAGCATCGAATGCATCTCCATCTACATTTACCCAACCTGACAACACTGCATTTGATTTCTTACTTTTAATTAAAAATGTTTCATAATTGTGGTGAAATTTTGCATTATAATCATCAAATACAAAAAAACCATTTTCACTTTTTAACTTGTGCTTTATACTTATTTCCCCAATTCCAATATTTGGCAAGGTATAAACAAAAACAGCCGGACTTGGATAATAATGATCTACATCATTTATTGTGTCCTGATGTTTTCTATCCGTATCTAAACTCGAGGCATTGTTTGAAAATATCAATGCTATATTACGATCAAACCCATCTATATCAATTTCACTTAATATCAATTCAGCTGCTAAAATAGAAAGTTTACTCAAATTATCCATCTTAAAAAATTTAGGATAATGCATTTTTCTTTCTTTATAACAACTTTTTAAAAAATCTTTAATATTGCTGTTTTCATTTCCTTTAAATACAAGATTTCCATTTAACCACATTTGGTTATTCTTTATATGACAATGGCTTTGTATGTTTAGTTTATGATCCAATTAATTTACTATTTCTTACAAATTAATATGGTATGATTCTCCCCTACTTTTCTAATTTCTTTAGTTACATGCAGTCCTGCTTTTTCAATCAACTCCATAAATTCAGAGGCTTTATACATTTTACTATTTCCATTTGCCATTACTGTAAAGTATAGTGAAGTCGCTTCTAATGAAAATCTAGCATTGTCAAACCTTTGTCTATCAGTAAAGGTTTCCATAATATACAATTCTGTTTTTTCATCCATCGATTTTGCACTAACTGTCAAAATTTTCAAAATTTCATCTTTTGAAAAACAATCTAGGAACTGACTCATCCAGATAACATCTGCTCCTGTTGTAATTTTTGGATCTTCAGACAACCAATCAATTTCATAACCTGAGATTCTATCTGCAAACCCATTTTCTTTGGCATTAGCCATTGCAATTTTGAGCTGTCCAGGTAAATCATGAATTTTAACCTTCACATTCTCGTCTTTTTTACAACAGCTGATAGCAAATTTACCGGTATTACCACCTATATCATAAATGGTTTTAGGTGGTTTCTCAAAAAGAATTTCCAAAGCTTCCTCAAAAGCAAAATCAGAATAATGATGGTCAAATTCAAACCAGGCTTTTTTAATTTCAGGGTCAAGTGATGCCAGACCTTCATAAATAGTGGGCCAGCTACCAAACTCTTTTAATCCTTCTGGTTTCCCATTTTTAATAGCTTCATTCAAATGAAAAAGACCTTTGTAACAAACTTCATTGGTGAAATTTATATTTACATTGGTCGTCTCATTATAATTTAAAAAGTATCCTATTTTAGTTAGTTCATACTTATTATTCTCATCTTTTTCAACAACATTAGAACTTTCAGCAATTTCAAGTAGAACACCAAGTCCATATGTACTTATAGATAATTCTTTTGACATTTCATCAATAGTTATACCCCCTTCATTTCTTTTTTCGAAAATAAGGTTAAAAACGCCCAACTTTCTTAAGGAAACAACTGACTGAAATAAAAATGGTGAAAAAGCAATTTTTTGAGCTTCTTGAATTGCGTCAATCGCTTTTATGGTTTTGTTTTTCATGTAAATGCTTTATTTATTACCGAAACAAATTTATTGAATCTCTATTAATATTTATTAGTATTTTCTTTATACTTTTTTAAAAATAACTGCAGTATTAGATCCTCCAAAACCAGATGCTGTTTTTAAAAAAATATGTAGATCTTTCTCTTTATTTTCTTTGATGATATTTACAGGATGTGAAACTCCAAGTTCTTCAAAACCTTCGGAAGCAATCAATGTATTGTGAAACAATGATTCTATCCCAAGTATAGTTTCTAAAAGACCCGAAGCCCCTAAAGTATGACCATAATATCCTTTTAAACTATTTAATGGAATATCCAACATATCCAATCTGCTAAAAGCAATGGATTCCATTTCATCATTGAAATTTGTTGCGGTTCCGTGCGCCGAGATATAATCTATTTCCCTTTCGGATATTTGCGCCTCTTTTAAAGCGGACTTCACACTTAAATACAATCCTTCACCGGTTCGTGACGGACCCGAAATATGATTGGCGTCATTACATGAACCACTTCCTATAATTTGAACAGCATTTTTTGATCTATTCTTATCAGAGCTCACTACCACACTTGCAATTGCTTCTCCTATAGTGATACCTGTTCTGTTCTTTGAAAATGGTTTACATGGCTGATCACTAATTGCCTGAAAGGATGTAAAACCAGACAGAATAAATTCAGTAACCAGATCACCACTAACTATGATCACATCATCATACATTTCTTGTTTGATCAATCTATCAGCAACAGAAACTGCTAAAATTCCTGAAACACAAGCATTTGATAATACAATAGCTTCATTTTTAAAATCAAAATAATTTTGAATCTGTTTTCCTAATTCTGATAAATAAACTCTCTTTTTATCAATTTTTAAGTTCGAATCATCAGCCAAAAGATCAATATTTCCTTTCGTGGTAGAAACGATCAGTCCTGTTCTTTTTGTAATTTTAAAATCTGAATCTTTCAATAAATAATGTAAAGAAAGAATCATCATCTTCTCCAGACTTGTATAATCTTCAATATTTCCAATTGCAGCAAACTCTTTATCAATTTTTTTCCTATCAATTAAAGAGCTGTAATAACTTTGTCCGTTTTCTCTTTTGTGCTTTTTTATACCAGAAATATGTTCAACCAAATTTTGAAAATTAGCAACACTGCCAAATCCTAAGGATGAAATAATATGATGATTTGTTATATAAACTTCTTTCATGCAATTCTTATAATAATCCAACCTTTTTCTTCCATGCTACTATAAATGGAGGAACATTTAAAACCAATTCTCCCTTTTCATTAATAAACACCTGAACTGTTTTACCTGTGCATACGATCTCTCCTTCCGGATTATAGATCTTGTAGGTAAATATCAACTTATTTGCAGGTGTATCTACAAATGTAGTTTCTATAGTTACAATATCACCATATTTTAGTGGTAATTTATGCTTACAAACAGATTCAACAATTGGGGTAGCCAATCCTTTGGCTTTTACATCTAGATAAGAAATGCCATGCTTTTCTCCAAAATATTCTCTCCCGTCTTCAAAATAAGTGATATAGTTTCCATGCCATACAATCCCCAAAGAATCTACTTCATTAAATCTAACTCTTATTTTTGATGTTTCTTTGATCTCCATCCTACACACTGTTTTTTGCTTTATCGTAATAAATAGATATTGCCAGCATTCCTGCAAAAAATAAACCTAGCAATAATAATTCAGGCATGATCTCCACAAAGCTGTTATCTCTTATGATCACATCATAAAAACAATTCAATCCCCAGTTCATAGGTGAGATCTGAGCAAATAATTGCATCATTTTTGGCATGGCAAATACCGGTATCCAAACACCTCCTACAGCTGCCAGTATAACTACTAAAGTTGCCCCGAAAGGTGCTGATTGCTCTTGTGTATCAGCTATTGTACCAATTAGTATTCCAATTCCAATTGCCGATAAACCGGAAAATATTGCGACTAAGAACAATAACAAATAACTGCCATTTACTTCAAAATTTGGAAGTCCTAAATATGGAAATAAATACAGACCTACCAATAGCATTAAAGCAAATTGAATCAAACAAACAGCTAAATAAACAACTACTTTTCCTCCCAAAATAGTAGCATATGAAATAGGGTTTGTTTTTAATCTTACGAATGTTCCCTGACTTTTCTCCTTTACCATATTTATGGAAAGCGGTACAATAATAAAAAATATAGCGAATAACGTCCATGCCGGTACATTATGCTGTACAGAATTTGGTTTGATCTCTACATTGTTCTTTTGTGGATTTATTTCTAAAAAAGTAACAAATTCTTTGTTATCAAATACATCCTCCTCAATTTCCAGTTCATCTTTAAAGGCTTTATAAACAGACTGTGTTTCAATTTTTGAAACCATTTTATCAATGGAGTTCTTGATAGCATTTCGTATCGATATTTGAAGTGTTGGATCAAAATACAGCTTAATTTGTTGTGAACTTACCCCTTTATCTTTTGTGTCTTTTTCTTCACCAAGTTCAAATTGATCTAATATTTTGGATACATTTTGAGACACCTTTGTATTCAAATTTTCTGTCAACCCTTCTGGAATTACAATAGCCAATTTATATTCACCCTGTAATACCAGGTCATTGGCTTTTGTTTCTATAACTAAAACACCATCAATTTTATCAACTACTTTTAATATCTTATTCTGGTTTAAATTATAGATTATAGATTTTGACAGATCATCTTTATCATTATCAATGACCAAGACAGATAATTGAGAATTAAAAATTTGCTGAGCCGTGCTTTCCTGAATGATGGTAATAGTAATAACCAAAACCAAAGGCATCAAAAACAAGATGATCAAACCACCAAAATCTCTTTTTAAGAGTAAGAATTCCTTGTATGTCGCCATGGCTAATTTATGCATAATCACGTAAATCTCCTCCTGTTAAATGAAGGTAAACATTTTCTAAATTAATAGCATTTTTGACAGATTTGATCAGGTCAGTTGGTGCTCCCTGAATTACAATTTTACCGTGATCAATAATCGCCACTTGTGTACACAGCTCTTGTGCTTCTATCATATGATGTGAAGTATAAACTATCGTAGTTCCATTTTTATTCAACTGTTTTAAGTGTTGGATAATAACATTTTTTGATTGCACATCAACACCGACTGTAGGTTCATCTAAAAAAAGAATTTTAGGCTGATGTAGTATTCCTGCTATCAAATTCACCCTCCTCTTCATTCCTCCCGAAAAGGTTTTTATCCTTTTATTCGAAAATTTAGTAAGACCTAATTCACTTAATGAACTGTCAATTCTTTTTTTTAATTCATTTGATTTAATTCCGTACATAGAACCAAAATACATCAAATTCTCATAAGCCGTTAAAGTGGGATAAAGAGCATATTCCTGTGGAACAACACCTATCAAATATTGTATTTGTTTTCGGTTTTTCTGGTAATTCAGTTGATCGATCTCAAAAGATCCTGATGTGGGTTTTAACAATCCGCAAAGCATAGAAATAAGAGTAGTTTTTCCTGCTCCATTTGGACCAAGCATTCCAAATATTTCATTTTTTTGAATAGAAAGATCTATTGGTTTTACTGCATAAAAATCAGCATCCTTATATTTTTTGGCTAATTGATCTATATGAATAATTATCTCATTCATCAAGAAATTGCTTTCTTTAGTTTTTTATAAAATTCTTCTTCCTTATCAGCGATAACCATTAACTTATCAGAGACTTTATTATAACCATCGGATTCAACACTTCTGTTCTTAAATAAACGTGAAGCATCTAAGGCAAAATCCCTCCACATGTCACCAATTTCTGTAATCTCTTTTGAAAGTACTAAAAGCTTATCATTATTCAAAATACTTGCTGCTTCCTGTAAAAAAGCGCCATAAATATATCTGAAACCACCACCACCGGTACCAATCTCTTCCTGCATTCTTACAATCTGTCCCAGATTATGATTTGTTCGCTTAACACCTATTTTCTTTGGCCATTTTCTAATAGCTTTCGCCACAGTTTTTATTCCTTTTACACCAACAATAGGCACAGGAGCTAACATATTACTACAGGTTGATTTAATTGACTTTTTTATTGCTTTTTCAAGATCAATCTTTTTGGGTATTTCTACAGGATAATATATTTGTCCTTTTGGAGCATAAACACCTTTTGCAAACCTTACGGTTTCTAATTCTTTTGTAGATAATGTAGTTACATCTTCCATCACCGGGTCACTTATTAAATAAGTATCTCCTTCTTTACCATAAACAACTAA
>JAUVCP010000363.1 GCA_030590765.1 Flavobacteriaceae bacterium
TATATTTTATTATTTGTAATAATTATTTTAGCAATGAACACATTAAATTCACAAAATAAAAAAATACCCTATTATGAAATTCCGGATTATCCTGAAAATTATAATCAGGGAGCTATAGCGGCCCGAATGATTGATGGCTTAGGATTCAGGTATTATTGGGCAACTGAAGGACTGAGAGATGTAGACCTGAAATTCAGACCTAATGATAAGGCAAGAACTACAGAAGAAACGATAGATCATATTTTGGGTCTTTCAACAGTAATTATAAATTCTACTTTGAAAAAGGTAAATACAAAGAACGATTTTTTAAAACTAACTTTTACAGAGAAAAGAAAATTGACCTTAGATAATTTAAAGACAGCTGCCGATATTCTAAGGTCATCCAAAGACCTAAATGAATTCAATATTATTTTTAAAAATGAAAAGGGGACAACTGAATTACCTTTTTGGAATATGATTAATGGCCCAATTGCAGATGCTTTATGGCATTGTGGACAAATAGTCTCGTTTAGAAGGTCTTCGGGAAATCCGTATAATTCTAAGGCAAGTGTACTTACAGGTAAAGTTCAGGAATAAAAGTAACCAGAATAATGCTTGTAACATTATTCTGGTAATTTCTTTACATTTTTGAATTAATTAAAGCAATGACTTCATTTTCTTTTTGTAATGTAGATTGGTAGATCTTCTCCGCTTTAGCGATAATTTCATCGGCAAAAATTCTATCCTTGATATCTTTGGCATTGATTCTAACATTAAAAAATGCTCCGGTTACCGCAGTTTTCGCACATAATACACCAACGGCAGCATCTGATAATGAATTTTGAATACCATCTTTTAACATGGCTTCCATCACTTCAATGGAATCGAAGGCAGTTTGCATGACCTGAAACGGAATTTCGGTAGCATATTTAGTAGCATCTTCTATGGCTTGTTTTCGTGCCTCTTTTTCTTCTGCTGCTCCCTTTGGCATTCTAAATCCTTCAATAATCTTATTGAATGAATTGGTGTCTTCGTCAACCAAAAACAACAATTTATTCTTATAGGCCTGACCTTTAACTGCCCAGTCTGAAAATTCTTTCCAGCGGTCATCCCAACCTGCTTTATGTGCCGATAAATTGGCAACCATGGTCCCTAAAGAAATACCTAATGCGCCAACATATGCTGATATAGAACCACCTCCTGGTGCCATGGATTCACTTGCTGTTTCTTCTGCAAAACCAGTAACAGTAAGGTCAATTAATTTTTTTGTACCTATATCTTCCAAAAGATACTCAATTATTTTTTCTTCCGGAAGAAATGGTTTTAGATCATCTAAACCTAATGATTTTACTGCAATTTTGATTTTTTCACTTTCTGAAATGCCTAATGAACGCTCTTGTTTTATCAAGAAATAATCTGCTGCATCTAACATCGCTTGAAGAGGAATCAACCCAATCAATTCAGATCCTGTTACTCTCAATCCTCTCTTTTCTGCAGATTTACATGTTTCATCAAAGGCTTTGTGCATAGACGTTATATTGATGTTGGTTAGATTATAAGAAATCTGTGCAATACCATATTCATCAATATACCAGCCAATACCTTTTACAGCTTTCAGTTTTCCTGGAATTCTAACGAGATTTCCATCTGTATCCATTACTTTTTTTCCTGTAGAAGGATTTCCATCTCTTTTTATTCTTCCAGCTTCACGAATATCAAATGCAATGGCATTTGCCCGGCGCGTAGAAGTAGTGTTTAAATTGATATTATAAGCTATTAAAAAATCACGTGAAGAGATAGCTGTTACACCTGATTTGGCAACATTTTCATTGAATTCGGCAGGGCCAAAATCAGGTTTCCATTCCGGATTAACCAATTTTTCTTTTAATCCTTCATATTCTCCTGACCTGCAACTTGCCAGATTTTTACGTTTTTCTTCTTTAGCTGCATTCTCATAGAAATAACCCGGAATTCCTAATTCCTTTCCAACTCTCTCACCAAGTTTGTGGGCATATTTGGCAGTTTCTTCTAAGGTAATTCCTGCAATCGGTACCAACGGACAAACATCAGTTGCACCAAATCTTGGGTGCTCACCTGTATGTTTGCTCATATCAATCAATTCTCCTGCTTTTTTGATCAATAAAAACGCAGCATCGATCACTTTTTGAGGTTCACCAACAAAAGTAATTACAGTCCTGTTTGTTGCATTACCAGGGTCAACATCTAAAAGTTTTATGCCTTCAATAGTTTCTACAATATTTGCTATTTCGTTAATCTTATTTATATCGCGTCCTTCACTTATATTTGGCACGCATTCAATCAATTGTTTGTTCATAACGTTTGTTTTTTTGTAAGTTCAAAATTAATTGATTTCATTGAATTTTCAGATATGGAGATAAGAATATTATGTTAAAATTGTTAAAAAGGGTAAGTTATTATCATCCTATTTCGTCTGAAGGAGAAACTAAAGTTTAATACGATGAGAATAGTTAAAATCACCTTGTTCCTGTTTGCAATATTTTTGACTCAAACAGCATTTGTAACTGTAAAAAAGCCTGTAAACCCTGATTATTTAGTTGTGAAATTCCATGCAGACTGGTGTGGAAATTGTTTGGCAATGGGTAGCAGTTTTGAAGATCTTCAAGAGATATTTAAAAATAACAACATCGAATTTGTAAAATTTGATCTTACAGATAAAGGAACAACTGCCAAAGCAGAAATAAAAGCTAATCAAATTGGAATAAGTAATATTTTGAATGATAATAGAAGAACAGGATTTATTCTGATCATCGATAACTCCAGCAAAGAGATACTTTATAAACTAACTAAAAGAGACAGTATAGATGTTATGGAAGATAAAATAAGAGAATTTTACGAGGGGTAAACTTATTTTGATTAGCATCGAAAACCTCTCATTTTTCAAGTGAGAGGTTTTGTTTTTAAATCACATAAAATGTCAAAGGCTTTATCTTCAATGAATTCT
>JAUVCP010000341.1 GCA_030590765.1 Flavobacteriaceae bacterium
ATAGTTAGCATTCTATAGAACTATATCAAAAATGCATATATGTGTCCATAGCATAACTGGCTAATGCATCGGCCTGCAAAGCTGAATACTCCTAGTTCGAGTCTAGGTGGGGGTACAAAAATTGGAAGTATAAGCCGATAGATTCTGGGTAACGGCAACAGTCTTGAAAACTGTGGACTCTGAAAAACGATGTGTGGGTTCGAATCCCACTACTTCCTCAAAATAGAATCAAACAAGGTTCTATAATAGATGTCCGATTCGTCTAGGGGTTTAGGATACAAGACCTTCAATCTTGTGACACGGGTTCGAATCCCGTATCGGATACTTTAGACTTTTTATTCTTTTTCGTATATTTATATAATAACAAAACGATTCTATTATGACTAAAAAATATACTGATACTTTTCCCGGAAGGTATGGTTAATGAATATTCACCTAAAGCATTTGTTGTGGTTCCTTTATTTCCATAGCTAATACTAACATTTTCAATAGGCTGATTATTTATGTCAAAAACAAACCCTTTTATAGTTGCAGTTTGGCCAAAGGTTAAGCCAGTATAAATAACCAAAATAAAAAGAAAAATGAAATTTGTTTTCAATGATATCCTTAATTAAATTTTTTATTAAATGTCCGTGTAAAAGTAGTGGAATTATTTACATAATCTTTAACAATTACTTTTAATGTATGGGTAGTTCCGGTAAATTTTTTATCACGAAAATCATAGGTCAATATGTTTTTTTTTGGGTCATATTCCATTAAGATCCATTGTCCGTCTATTTCTCCACGGTAACTTTTAATGCCAGTTTTTTTATCATAAATCTTTACTTTTAAATAATTACTTTTTGTTAACCATTGATCTTTTTTAAAAAATGGACTTATCACAGGTTTTTCTAAATCAGAAAGTAAAGTATATTCACCTAAATTTTTACTTGAAGTATATAAAGAATTGTTTTTGTGTTTTGTGCTTGTATAATACCATTTTTTGCTTTTATTCTTTTTGGCAATGTACATGTACTTTATATCTTCATCATTATATTTTGAAACATCAAAAGTGATTTTGAAATACTTATGGACAGGAACTGTTTTGTTGTGTAGTTTTACCACTCCGTTTTCGTTTGAAAAATCAAAATAGAAATCTTCATAAAATATATTCTTTGGAAAATGTACTTTTACCATATCATCTCCTATATTATTTTCCTGATTTGCCTTAAATAAGTAAGGCGTTTTGTTTACTTTTTTACTTATTAAAATAGTATCTTTTTTACCTTTTATCGGGATGATCAATTTGGTAGAGTTTCCTTTAAAATCTTTGGTTGTAATGGTGACCTTATAATCCAGACTATCTTTGATATGGATAAAACCTTTATTTTTCAAATCATCATACAGGCTTAATTTATTCATTGGATGATCTACAAAACATTTTTGTACTTTTTGATTTAAACGGGCATATCTCTCATAATCAATATATGAATTGATAAATCTACTCTCGCTAAAGGAAAACTTATCAAAAGTGATCTCAAATAATATATTACCATTTACATCCATATCCATAAAGTATAAACCATTGTGGTTATTTGCACCATCTAAACGGTCATAAGCATTGATTCCAATTCCAATATCTCCATAGGCATAAACAGTATTTGCTATCAAATCACCATTATCCTGTCTTTTTAAAATTAGTTCAATATTCTTATTGGATTGGTTAACCTGTGAAGTGTCATTTTTAGTGTAGGTAAATGCACTTTGTATGGTTGGTTTTTTATGATCAGCAATTTGTATTCCAAACAGCATCGGATTTAAGATATTTGCTTTAACATCTCTAATTTCAAAATGGAGGTGAGGACCACCGGAACTGCCACTATTACCACTCAAAGCAATTAATTCTCCTTTACTTAACTTTAGTTCATTGGCTTTTGGGTATAAATGAATTTCATAACTTTTTTTGAGGTATTGTTGTTTTTTAACATAAGCTTCAATTTTAGGTGAAAATTTCTTCAAATGTCCATAAACAGTTGTGTAACCATTAGGATGTGTAACGTATAGGGCTTTCCCATATCCCCAATGAGAGATCCTGATTCTGGAAACATAACCTTCGGCAGCAGCTACAACTTTGTGTCCGGTAACCTGTTGGGTTTTAATGTCTAAACCGGCATGAAAATGATTGGAACGTAGTTCGCCAAAAGTCCCCGATAAAACCAAAGGAATTTCCAGAGGTTTGATAAAATAATCTGTGGGATAATTACTTTGTGAATGCAATAATCCAATAAAACTTAAGAATATGAAGAGGGTAATTTTTTTTATCATAATTTGGCTAAATTAAGAATTAGATACGATACAAAAAAATGATTATTTTAAAACGTTATTTTTCAATATTTTGGATAATAAATTGTTTTATTATCCAAAAATAGTTGTTTAATTGTAATAGGAACACTAAATTTGTTGCAATAGTTTAGATTCTTTGAGTTGATGAATGATTTATTTGAAACAGTTAGTTCGCTTGAAAAAAAGCTCTCAAAATTGTTAGGTCATTACAATGATTTACAACAGTATAATTCGAGACTGATTGAGCAGAATAGCGAATTAAATAAAAAAATAAAAGATCAATATCAACAATTTAATGATTTAGAAAAAAAACATGAATCATTAAGAGTTGCAAATGCAATGGTAGGCAGCAAAGAAGATAAGCATATTACCAAATTAAAAATTAATACATTGATACGTGAAATTGACAAGTGTATCGTTCAATTAAGCGATTAGTATAAAGGATGGATGATAATCTGAAGATAAAAGTTACTATTGGAGATAGAGTTTATCCGTTAACCATCAGGAACGAAGGTGAAGAAGAGGGAATAAGAGCAGCGGTTAAAAAAATCAATGAACTTCTTAAAAAATTTGAAATAAATTATGAAGTTCGTGACAAACAAGATGTATTAGCAATGTGTGCATTACAAATAGCTTCTCAAAATGAAGTGAGAAATGTTTATGATGATATGGACACTAAAAACGTAAAAAATAAGTTAATAAATATGGAACAATTAATTGATTCCTATTTACAATAAGTTCTTTAAAAGAAAACAATTACTGCCTACATTAGTTATATGTTTGTTAAACTCAACACTATCAATTTAAAAAGGATGAGTTTTAAAGTTAAAGCGTGCCTAATAAACGATTTATCGTTTTAAAATTGGATACTTGACCTTTAAGTTAATCCTAAACCTGTTATCAGGAGTTTATAAAACCATAACCGATGTAGGCTTTTTTATTTATATAAACTATGTCAATTACAGTAACATTAATAATCGCAATAGC
>JAUVCP010000389.1 GCA_030590765.1 Flavobacteriaceae bacterium
CCAGTTTTTATATATGTCCGCAGCATATACCAGTTTTAATTCATGATCCACAAAAATTGGTTGGATTGTTACCTGGTGCTGATTCTATGCAGGCTGGTTAAGAAGTTTTCAGTTAGCAGAAACAGTAAAGAATGCTTACCAAGTTTGCTAAAGCATAAAAAAGCCTTCAAATATTTTGAAGGCTTTTATTTTTAATCTTTGTCTTGTCCTGAAATATTACTCTCCCAAAAAAGGATAACGGTAATTTGTTGGAGCGTTAAATGTCTCTTTAATCGTACGATTAGATACCCATCTTAATAAGTTCCATACAGATCCGGCTTTATCATTTGTACCTGATCCACGAGCACCACCAAATGGTTGTTGACCAACAACTGCTCCGCTTGGTTTGTCATTGATATAAAAGTTTCCGGCAGCATTTACCAAGGCTTTGGTAGCCGTGCTAATAGCATATCTGTCACCACTAAAAATGGCTCCAGTAAGCGCATACGGGCTTGTATTATCAATCAGTTCCAATACTTCTTCCCATTTTTTATCTTCATAAACATAGATAGTCAATACCGGTCCGAATAACTCTTCTTCCATTGTAATATAATGAGGATCAGTAGTAAGAATAACCGTTGGACGAATAAAATAACCTTCATCCATATTGTATGTTCCACCAATAATTACATTAGCATCTTTATCTTTTTTTGCATCTTCAATATAACCAGTCAACTTTTCATACGAACCACGGTCAATAACTGCAGTAATGAAATTAGAAGGATCTTCTGGAGATCCCATTTTCATGGAATCAAGGTCTTCTATTAATTTTGCTTCTACGTCTTTCCATAATGATTTTGGAATATAAGCTCTTGATGCAGCTGAACATTTTTGTCCCTGATATTCAAAGGCTCCACGAGATAATGCTGTAGCAACCTGTAATGCATTAGCTGTTGGATGTGCCCAAACAAAATCTTTACCACCTGTTTCACCAACAATTCTTGGGTAATATCTGTAGTTGTTCATGTTGTTTCCTATCATTTTCCAGAAACTTTTAAATACAGGTGTTGACCCTGTAAAGTGAACTCCTGAAAACTCTGGATTGCCCATTACAACTTCGGTAATTGTACTCGATTTTCCGGTAACCATATTGATTACACCATCCGGCAAACCTGCTTCTTTAAATATCTGCATGATCACATTTGCAGAAAATATTTGTGTACGTGCCGGTTTCCAGATAATCACGTTACCCATCATTGCAGGTGCAGCAGGTAAATTTCCGGCAATAGCCGTAAAATTAAAAGGAGTGATGGCATATACAAATCCCTCTAAAGGACGATATTCCATTCTATTCCATACGCCAGCCGAGGAGTTGGGTTGATTTTGATAGATCTCTGTCATAAATTCAACATTGAATCTGAAAAAATCGATTAATTCACAGGCAGAATCAATTTCGGCCTGACCAATATTTTTAGACTGTGCCAGCATGGTAGCTGCATTCAGTTTATCACGATAAGGTCCTGCTAAAAGATCTGCAGCCTTTAAGAATATTGCTGCACGTTCTTCCCATGGTGTTTCCGACCATTTTTTACGAGCCTCTAAAGCAACTTTCACCGCTTTTTCAATATGCTCTTTTTCTGCTAAATGATACACACCCAAACTGTGTTTATGGTCGTGTGGAGGATTCATTGTTGCGGTATTTCCGGTGCGAATTTCTTCACTACCAATATATGCCGGAACATCAATACTCTCATTGTACATTTTTTTGTACATTGCTAATAAACTGTCACGTTCAGCGCTGCCAGGAGCATAATCTCTAACTGGCTCATTGATTGCTTTTGGAACTTTAAAAAATCCGTTTGCCATTTGTTTTTTATTTAAATTGATTCTACTATTTTTGAAGGCGCTAAGATACGGATTTTTAAAATATACCTTATTAATTTAGTAAGATTTTAAATTAATTATGACATATTTAACAAATATTATCAATACAATAAAATATTAACATGTGTACAGTAACTTTTCTCTCTTTGAATAATGATGATTTTGTATTAACATCTAGCAGAGATGTGCCTTTTTCAAGGAAAAAAGCTGCATTTCCAAAAGCTTTTAAAGAAGATGGTATTGAACTGTTTTATCCAAAAGATGGAGAAGCCGGAGGAACCTGGATCGGAAGCAGTGATAAAAAAAGATTGATATGTTTATTGAATGGTGGATTTCAAAATCATAAGCAAAAAGAATCTTATTCCAAAAGCAGAGGAATTATTGTTAAAGACCTTTTGAAGGCTGATGATATTTCATTGGCTTGTAAAGAGATCGATCTTAAAAATATAGAGCCATTTACTTTGGTAATAGTTGAATGGGATCATCATTTATTTTTGTTTGAATTTGTTTGGGATGGAGATCAAAAGCACCTTAGAATATTGCCAAAAGAACCGAGAATATGGTCGTCATCAACTTTATATTCAGATCATATGAAAGAAATGAGGTTAAATTGGTTTGCAGATTGGAGAAAAACTAGTGAGATGGGTAAGAATTCCATTTTAGAGTTTCATCATAAAGCAGGAATAGGTGATCCGAAAATTGATATCACCATGAAAAGGCCAAAGGTAGGAACAGTAAGTATAACACAGGTTTTTAAGGATGGTGATAATATTGACTGGAATTATGAGG
>JAUVCP010000055.1 GCA_030590765.1 Flavobacteriaceae bacterium
GTTGTAAATAAGAATTTATTTTGTGGATTGATTGAGCGACAATCTGTTGAGTTTAATGATTTTAATGGAGAGAATTTAATTGATATTAAAAATAAGTTCCGTATTTTTTATGCAGATGATGCGATGAACTGGTTTGAGGTCCTACAAAATTTTACAACACACAATTCCAATTTAATTCCCGTTTTAAATAAGGCTAAAGAATATGTTGGATATTATGAATTAAATGATTTTTTAAATATTTTCAGATGTACTCCATTTTTACATGAGGATGGTGTTATTTTGGTAATCTCTAAAAATATCAATGAATATTCATTTAGTGAAATAACACAAATAGTAGAATCAAATAATGCTACATTATTTGGTGCATTTATTTCAAAAATTAAAAATGAAGAGGCACAAATAGTTTTAAAACTTAGCATTCATGATATTAATAATACCTTGCTTTCATTTAGAAGATATAATTATCGCATTTTAAACGAATTTAAAAAAGATAAATATCTGGATGAACTAAATGAACGTTCAGATTACTTGCAAAAATATTTAAATATTTAATCCGGAAAAAATTTGATATGAAAATTGGAATTTACGGACAACCAAATAATGAAATAACAAAAAAATATGTCTATTATTTGATCGATATATTTAAGAAAAAAAATATTGAATTTCTATTTGAGGAGAAATTTTACATCTATCTAAAAGGAGATAACCCAAAAATATCATATGAAGTTTTTAAGGATTATTACGATCTTAATTCTTCTTTTGATCTTTTTTTTAGTGTTGGTGGTGATGGTACATTTTTAAGATCAATTACACTTGTAAGAGATAGTAATATACCCATTATTGGAATTAATACTGGCAGACTTGGATTTTTGGCAACCATCCAAAAAGATGATATGGAAAGTGCGGTAGACATGCTTATAAAAAAAGAATATACCATCCAAAAAAGAGCATTGTTAAAAGTTACTACCAATGAAGATATAGAAGAATTGAAAGATCTTAATTTTGCTCTCAATGAAATTTCTATCAGCCGTAAGAACACTGCTTCCATGATCACCGTTGAAACTTATTTGGACGATGAGTATTTAACAACCTACTGGAGCGATGGATTAATTATTTCAACCCCAACAGGATCAACAGGTTACTCTTTAAGTTGTGGTGGGCCAATTATTTCACCAGGATCAAAAAATTTAGCTTTAACACCTATTGCACCACATAGTTTAAGTGTAAGACCATTGGTAATTCCGATTAAAACAAAAATTGAGATCAAAGTTGACAGCAGAGCCAATGAAGCTTTATTAACTTTAGATTCAAGGGTAATTACTATAACTAACAAAACAAAGATAATCATTGAGAAAAATGAGTTTAGCATAAAGACCGTCCAATTAAACAACCGGTCTTTTATTAAAACATTACGTGAAAAATTGCTTTGGGGAGAGGATAAACGAAATTAATATCAACTAAGATCATACAATTTTATCTGTAAAATTCTGTTTATCAAAAAAGACCTTACAATTAATTTAAAAGCAAATGGAATTTTTTATATTTGCAAACTATATATTTTTATGAAAAAACATATCATAGCATTCCTATTTTTACTGAGTTCAATCACCTCTTTTTCTCAAATTAATGAGCTTGGAGTTTTTTTGGGAGGCAGTAATTATATTGGTGATATTGGTAGCACAAAATATATATGGCCTAATAATTATGCTGTAGGCGGTATTTATAAATGGAATATGAGTCCGCATTTTACAATCAGAGGGACCTATACTTATGCGAAGGTTTCTGGGGATGATACCAAATCTGGCAATTCATTTAGAGAAGCAAGAGGTTTATCCTTCACCAATACCGTTCATGAACTGGCAGGAGGTATTGAATATCATTTCTTTAAATACAGTTTATCAAAAATTGGTTACACACAAACACCATACATTATTGTAGAAGCAGCAGTTGCCAATTATGCAACAAGAGATGATGGAAGAATTTTTAATTTCAATGTGCCATTTGGAATAGGTTATAAAACAAAACTGGCACCAAATGTTGGTATTGCTTTTGAAACATCTTTTAGATATACGTTTAAAGATGATATTGATGGTTATCCAACTTATGCAGAAATCGATGTTGATGGCAACCCAGTTGACCCAGATGGAAATATACAAATCAATCCAAATAACAATGACTGGTATGTTTTTACAGGTATAACAATAGTATTTGGCTTTGGTAGAGAAGGCTGTTATACAGGAACATTTTAATGAAGAATGATGATGAGTTTGAAAACAAAAATAGATCCAAATAAATTACCCAAACACGTTGCTGTGATCATGGATGGTAACGGCAGATGGGCTAAAAAACAAGGTTTAAAACGTGTATTAGGTCATGGAAAAGGCACTGAAGCAGTAAGAAAAACGGTAGAATCTGCTGCTGAACTAGGTATTGAAGCACTTACTCTTTTTGCATTTTCAACCGAAAACTGGAACAGACCAAAATTTGAAGTTGATACTTTAATGAGCTTATTGGTTAGTTCTCTAAAAAAAGAAATTTCAACATTACAAAAAAACAATGTAAGGTTGCAAACTATTGGTAATATAGAAAAACTCCCTAGAAAAGCAAAAGAACAACTTGCAGAAGTAATAGAATTAACAAAAAATAATACTAGACTTACCCTAACTTTGGCTCTGAATTATGGAGCTAGAGAAGAAATTATAAATGCAACAAAAATTATTTCTAAAAAAATTGTTAATAATGACCTAAAAATCGAAGAAATTGATGAAAATATTATAAATAGTCATTTATATACATTTACTTTGCCCGTCGTTGATTTTTTGATTAGAACCAGTGGCGAAAAACGTATAAGTAATTTTTTACTTTGGCAAATTGCTTACGCCGAATTATACTTTACAGATGTATTATGGCCCGATTTTAATAAGGAAGATTTTTACGAGGCAATATTAAATTATCAAAGCAGAGAGAGACGATTTGGAAAAATTAGTGAACAGATTGAAAACAGCAATAAAGAAGCTGAATATTAGTATATTACCCCTACTTTTAATTTTTACATTATTTGCTGCAAATGCGCAGGAAAGGGATTCAGAAATTACAAAACCAACAGGCAAAACTGTCTCGGATACAATTGTTCCTGTAAAAAAAGCAAATGATACAATTAAGAAGGTCATACCAAGTGGACCAATTGATATTCAAAAGAATAAAAAATATGTCATAGGTGGAATTTCCATTAAGGGAAATCAGACCATTTCCGAACAATCCATTTTGATCTTTTCTGGATTGAATAACGGACAATCTATTAAGATTCCTGGTGACAAATTATCTTCAGCTATTAAAAAATTATGGACTTCAAAACTTTTTAGTAATGTTGAGGTATTTGTAACTCAAATGGACAAAGACGTTGTTTATTTAGAAATTGAGGTTTCTGAACTTGACAAGGTGGGTTCTGTTACTATTAAAGGAATCAAAAAATCGAAAATACAAGATCTTGAAAAAGAAATTGAATTTCAGAAAGGATCAATGCTTACTGAAAACCTGATAACTACAACCGAAAATTTTATAGAAAATAAATTTCGTGAAAAAGGATTTTTAAAAACCAAAGCAACGATTACCACAAAACTTGATACTGCTAAGCCAAATACAAAAGATGCTTTAATTTTGATTGATAAAGGAGACCGAATCAAAATAAAGAATATTACCTTTCATGGAAATAGTGCTTTATCAGATAAAAAGCTTAGAAAACAACTTAAAAAGACGAAGCAAAAAGGCATCATGCAAATGTTCTCTCCATCAAAATTTGTTGAAGATCTTTATGAAACCGATCTGGAAAAAGTTGTTGAAAAATATCAGGAAAAAGGATTTCGTGATGCATTGATCATTAAAGATTCTATTTCATGGAATGATGATAATACCATTAATCTTGATATTACTGTAAATGAAGGAAGCCGATACAAATTTGGTAAAATTGATTTTTTAGGAAATACTGTTTTTACCGATCAGCAATTGCAAAGTATCTTACGAATTGATGAAGGAGTAACTTATAATGGTAAAGCTTTAAATGAAAGAGTTTACGGTGATGGGACACCTGATTCACAAGATATTACAAATACTTATTTAGATAACGGGTATCTTTTTTCAAGGGTTAATGCTGTAGAAACCAGTGCTGATAACAATACCATTGATCTGGAGATTAGAATTGTTGAAGACGAGGCTGCTACTATCAATAAAATATCAATAAAAGGAAATGATGTCACCAACGATCATGTTTTATATCGTGAGGTTTTTACAAGACCAGGAGATCTTTTTAGCAAATCAGATATTATTCGAACCATTCGTCAATTAGGTCAATTACCTTATATTGATGCTGAAAATATTGTGCCGGATGTACAACCAAATTTCCAGGATAAGACTGCTAATATTGAATACAGTCTTTCAGAAAAAGGCTCAAGTCAAATTGAATTACAAGGTGGTTACGGTGGTGGTGCATTTGTAGGAACATTAGGTTTATCATTCAACAACTTCTCTATTAAAAACATATTCAATCTAGGTGAATATAAACCCGTTCCAAGAGGAGATGGTCAAAGTATAGCATTACGTCTTCAGGTTAGTAAATATTACAGAACGTACAGCGTTTCATTTTCTGAACCTTGGTGGGGAGGTAAAAAACCAAAAGGGTTTAATTTCTCAGTATATAATTCAAGTCAGTATGGTTATGACTATTTAACCAGAGATGTAGACAAAGATCAACTACTTGATATCATTGGTGCTTCCGTTGGTTTATCACAACGTTTAAGCTGGCCGGATGATTATTTTACACTATCAACATCTGTTAATTACCAAAGGTTTAAATTGAAGAACTATCGCATATCTTCATTTGCTTTTGATAATGGTATTTCCAACAATTTTAGTTTTGCACTTAATTTTGGTAGAAATAACTCAGGGCCAGGACCAATATTCCCAAAAAATGGATCACAGTTTAATGTATTGTTAAAATTAACACCTCCATATTCTCTAATCACTTCTGAAGAAAAAGATTATGCAAATATGCCTGATGAAGAATTATATAAATGGTTAGAATATTATAAAGTGGTATTTACCGGTAAATGGTATACACCTATAATGGGTAAACTTGTATTAATGTCAAATGCTGAATTAGGTTTCTTAGGTGCTTATAATGATGAGATTGGAGCTCCACCTTTTGAACGTTTTTATGTTGGTGGAGATGGTTTATCACAGGGAAGGTTTGACGGACGTACAACTATTGCTTTAAGAGGTTACCCTAATTCAAGTTTATCAACTGTTACAGGAGGAACAATTTATAACAAAGTTGCTTTTGAGTTTAGATACCCAATCACATTAAAACCATCTGCGTCTATTTATGCTTTAACATTTATAGAAGGTGGTAATTCATGGGATGGTTTTCAAGACTATAATCCGTTTTCATTAAAACGTTCTGCAGGTGGTGGTATTAGAGTATTTATGCCAGCATTTGGATTATTAGGAATTGATTTTGGTTATGGATTTGATAATATTCCAGGAACAAATGAAATATCCGGATGGCAAACACATTTTATTATTGGGCAACAATTCTAAGCTATTTTAGTATATTTGCTGCAAAAATTAATTTGATGTGATTTTTTCAAAAGATCACAATAAGAAAATGAAAAGATTTTTATTAATATTAGTACTTTTTTCAAGCTTAATGGCAAGTGCACAAAAAGCGCAAAGAGTAGCATATATTGATATGAATTACATTTTAGAGAATATCCCTGAATATGTTGAAGCCCAAACAAAATTAGATGGTAAAATAAGAAAATGGCAACTTAAGTTAGATGACCTGTCAACTGAGATAGAGAAGCTAAAAACAGATCTGAGCAATGAAAAACCATTATTGACAAAGGAATTGATTACTGAACGAGAAGAAGATATTGCCATTAAACAAGGTGAATTAAAACGTTTGCAGATTTCATATTTTGGACCAACTGGTGATTTGTTTCAACTGAGAAAACAATTAGCAAAACCAGTTCAGGATCATGTTTACAATGCAGTTCAGGAAATTGCAAAAAGAAAACGTTATGATTTTGTATTGGATAAATCAAGTGATTTGATCATTTTATATAGTAATAGTAAATTTGACATAAGTGAACAGGTTCTTAATAGCATAGTAAAAGGTCGCAAAAGGGAAGAGTTAGACGATAAGAAAAGAAAAAGAATGCAAAAAGCCGGTGTGGCTGTACCTGTAAGTACTATCGTTGATGATACCGATGATTTTGAAGAAGAAGGAGTTTCAGCGGAGTCTTCTAGTGACTCTGTTGAAGTAGAAAAAACAGCAGAACAAATAAGACTGGAAGAGAAAATAGCCAAACGAGAAGCTTTAAAAGCAAGAATTAAAGAACAACAGGAGGCAAGAATTAGAAAAAGAGATTCATTGAAAAAGGTTGCCGATGAAAAACGAGCAGCAAAATTAAAAGAAATTGAAGATCGAAAAAAATTAGAATGAAAGTGACGTAAAAATAAAACATTAAATTAAACAACAAAAATTATTAACAAATTATTAGAAAAATGAAATTATTTAAAAATTTATTCGTGGTATTTGCAATGTTTTTTGCATTTAATACTGTTCAGGCACAAAGTGTTGCTCATATTGATAGTGAACAATTATTGATGTCTATGCCAGAAACTAAAGCAATGGAAACTGAATTGAAAAAAGTTCAGCAAACTTATGCAGATGAGTACAATGGT
Source organism: Flavobacteriaceae bacterium (assembly GCA_030590765.1). Lineage (GTDB taxonomy): Bacteria > Bacteroidota > Bacteroidia > Flavobacteriales > Flavobacteriaceae > Lutimonas. The sequence goes on from JAUVCP010000055.1 coordinate 6,742, forward strand.
CAGGCAACTGCATTACAGGCAAAACTTAAAAAGTATGATGCTGAAGCACCTACACAAACGGATGTTAAAAATGAAGAAAGAAGAATAGAGGTTCAACAATTACAACAAAAAATTCAAAAATACGGACAAACTGCTGAACAGGAAATTCAAAAAAAGCGTTTTGATCTTTTAAAACCAATCGTTGAAAAAGCTCAAAAAGCAGTTCAGGACGTTGCAAAATCAAAAGGTGTCAAATATGTTTTTGATTCATCACCAGGAAAAGGATTGATCGTTTTTGAAGGTGAAGACCTTATGCCTGCTGTAAAATCAAAATTAGGTATTCAATAAAATTTGAAATACTGTTAGATTAACAGATCATAAAAAAATCCAGCAATTGCTGGATTTTTTTTATATGACCTACTCTGCGAAGATTTAAACTTGATCTTTTTTCAGTCTTTTATAAATTAGAATCGCTCCTCCAATTAAAACATACACAATCGCTATAATCAATAATCCAAATTTTATAACAGCTGCATAATATGCAATCAAACTCCATTTGATCTGCATATCACCTAACAATAATTTAATCAAAGCTATATTTTCAATAACATCAAAAAAAGCAGCTAAAAAAGGGATTCCAAGAAACATCCTTTCCAAACTTTTTTTATTTCTATTCAAAAACAAATATTTATTAATTTTCAAGATCAGAAAAAAAATAAATAAAGCATAAATAATCAGAAAAAGAAAATCAAATCCCATACTCAAACCTGCTGCCGTTTTTGCAGTAGTATCCCATGCAAGGATCATTTCATTCGCCATATAGCTTTCTTTTGCCAATTCAAAAGAAACTATTCCATTGGGTGATCTTTCGGTAATCAAAAAACTATCGAAATATCGCATCACTGCAATTGAGATCAATAGCAAAACTAGAAGTATTCTGAACAAACGATTGCTGTATTTCTCTTTTTTAAACATCCTATTAATGACCTGTTTTGATAAATATACAGTAATTTTACATCTTATAAAATTGATATGGCAAATTTGAAATATAAAAATATAAATCTTCATTATTCCGTTCATGGAAATGGTTCTGCAATTGTTCTATTACATGGTTTTTTAGAGAATATCTCCATGTGGAACAATGTTTTTCCGGTATTAGCAATTAATAACAAAGTAATTTGTATTGATCTTTTGGGGCATGGCAAAACAGGTAATCTAGGCTATATCCACAGTATGGAAGATCAGGCAGAAATGGTTAAATTTGTTTTAGATCATTTAAATGTAAATGAGTTTATTTTGATTGGTCATAGTATGGGAGGATATGTTTCTCTTGCACTTACGGAATTATTCCCGATTAATATAAAGGGAATTTGTTTGATGAATTCAACTGCCCAGCCAGATGATACAGAGAAAAGAAAAACCAGAGATCGTACCATAAAAGCAGTAAAAAAATATCCGGAAACATTTATCCAACTTGCAATTCCTAATTTATTTTCAGAAGAAAATAAAACAGTTTTTATTCCTGAGATCAAGCTTATTACTAAAGAAGCGTTAAAAACCACACAGCAGGGTATTATTGCTTCCTTGGAAGGAATGAAGGTTAGAAAAGACAGAACGTCTGTTTTGCAAACCAAAGACTTCCCTGTATTAATGATCATTAGCAAGAAAGATCCCGCTCTGGAATATCAATCTTTAATTGATCAAACAGATAACACACCTGTTTTGATCAAAGAATTCCCTGATGGACATATGAGTCATGTGGAGAATAAAGAGGAACTCATTAGTGTCTTAAACGAGTTTTGTGATCATATTGGATAAAAAAATCCATAAATTCAAGTTTTTTTGATTTAAGAATTATTTCATAAATTTATATCTGTTAAATTTACATTGTTATGAAATTTCAAAAATATTTTTTTATATTCTTTCTGTTTCTATTTGCTTATTCTTATGGGCAAGATTGGAAAACATATCCATATACTCCAACAGGAAGTTTAATATCTTTTTCGATTGATGAAGGCAGGCATCCAACAGAAGAAACAGAATGGTGGTATACAACTGGTCATGTTATTGGAAACACAACTGACAATAAATACAGTTATATGTTAACTTATTTTTACAATCCTGCACTTGGGTATGATGGATTTAGAATTTTTAATGTTACAAATGATGATACAGGAGAAAACTTATTTGATACACAGCCTGTAAAATATGACGTACTTGGCACTGACTCATTAAATATAGAAGTTTCTAACTCTCCATTAAAAAATCTGGAAATCTGGAAAAACAAACTAGATTCGAATAATAAAACTATTCCTTTTGAGTATGTTTTATCTGCATCTTCCGATAATGCAGAAATTAATTTACAATATGAAACCATTAAACGACCTCTTATTTTAGGAGGAGATGGGAAATTTGATCAGGGCTCATCAAGCTATACTTATTATTATTCTCAAACAAAAAATAATGTTATTGGCACGATTACTTTTAAAGGAGTTACAGAGGATGTAACAGGCACATCCTGGATAGATCGTCAATATGGCTCTTATAATGGAAGAAGTAATGAAAAATATGAATGGTTTAGTATTCAGCTTTCCAATGGGATGGATATTAACCTGTGGAATTTATTTACAAGTGAACATGAAATCCCTGATAGTTTGAATTTTCGTATTCTTTCAGCTTATATAGATGAGAATACACAATATACCACTAAAGAATTCTATTTAGAAAGGTTAGAATTTAATTTCACTACAGATATGGCAATTTGCTATTCGAAAAAATGGAGATTAACATCCAGCTTAAATAATATTGACTTGATTATTACGGTTTTGCATGATGATTCTGAAGTGCAATTACCTTTCAGATTTTATGAAGGAGCTACCTCAATTGCAGGAACTGTTAATGGAGTATCAGTAACCGGACAAGGTTTTGCGGAGCTTTTACATAGTTACGAAAAACCCGATGTCAGTTTTACACATCCTATTGATGGTTCTTTT
>JAUVCP010000297.1 GCA_030590765.1 Flavobacteriaceae bacterium
ATGATGAAGAAGTGTTAAATGATAATTTAATTTTATATGAATGGTTGCACCTGCATCATGAAGATTTTACAGGTCAGTTTGGTAAGTTTTACGGATCATTCAGAATGGTTCCCTGGTATATTGAGAATAAAAAAGAAGCTGAAAAATTAGCAAATAGTCTGGGGTATGATAAGGTTTCACAGGAGAAATTGGCTGTAGCTTTAAAAATTAGAGATTATGTAATAGGCGGAGGGTTTATGTTTGCAATGTGCTCGGCAACAGATAGTTTTGACATTACTTTATCTGCTGAAGGAGTAGATATTTGTGAGTCAATGTTTGATGGAGATCCTTCAGAATCAAATTATCAAAGCAAGGTGGATTTTGATAAAACCTTTGCATTTACAAACTATCAATTAGAAAGAAATCCTACTGTTTATGAGTTTTCTAATATTGATACTACCAGAAAACGGAAGGTTTTAAAAACTGAAGACTATTTTGAACTAAAAGAATTCTCTGCAAAATGGGATATGGTACCCAGTATGTTATGTCAAAATCATACATTATTGGTAAAAGGATTTATGGGACAAACTACTGCTTTTGATGCAGATTTAATAAAATCAACTGTATTGGTCATGGGGCAAAATAATGTAAATGGCGAAGCCCGATATATCCATGGTGTCAAAGGCAAAGGAATGTTCACTTTTTACGGAGGTCATGACCCGGAAGATTATCAACATCGGGTAGGTGATCCTAAAACAGAGTTAGATTTGTACCCAAATTCTCCAGGATATCGTTTGATCTTAAATAATGTATTGTTTCCTGCCGCAAAGAAGAAAAAGCAAAAGACATAGAATCAAAAGTTTGCCAAAATAATTCAGGCAAACTTTTGATATAAACATTGATTTTACAAATTTTTTAATTCCTGTACTAATTTTGTTAAAGCTTCTTTAGCATCTCCAAACAGCATGGAAGTTTTTTGGTTGAAAAACAATTCATTTTGAATACCTGCATATCCCGGATTCATACTTCTTTTATTGATGATGATGCTTTTTGCATTTTCTACATCTAATATGGGCATACCGTAAATAGGGCTTGAAGGATCATTATGTGCTGCCGGGTTAACCACATCATTGGCTCCAACTACCAGTACCACATCTGTATTCTTAAATTGTGGATTGATATCATCCATATCTATTAATTTATCATAATCTACATTACTTTCTGCAAGTAAAACATTCATATGGCCAGGCATTCTACCAGCCACCGGATGTATGGCATATGAAACTTCTACTCCTTTTTTTGTTAGAAGTTCTTCCAGTTCATGAATGACATGTTGTGCCTGTGCAACAGCTAATCCATAACCGGGAACAATAACTACTTTATTAGAATAGTTCATCATTACTGCCGCATCACTTGGATTGGTTTTTTTTATGGTTCCACCTATTTGTGCTCCACTGCCAGCAACAACATCATCGCCACCAAACGCTCCAAATATTACATTTGAAAGAGGTCTGTTCATAGCCTTACACATGGCAAAAGTTAAAATAAGTCCGGCAGATCCCACCAAGATCCCACCAACTAACATTACCATATTATCATATAGAATTCCAGTAATGGCAGCTGCAATTCCCGTTAAGGAGTTTAGCAAAGAAATAACTACTGGCATATCTGCCCCACCAATTGGAATTACAAATAATACACCATAAACCAAAGAGGCTGCCAAAAGAAATATGATCATCAGGTAGCTCTCTGTATGGCTCCATATAATATAGATACTAAAAACCAATAGAATTAGAAAAAACACATTATTGATGAGGTTATATTTTGGTAACCTGATGTCTTTCCACATCATACCATTTAATTTTGCCCATGCGATCAAACTTCCTGAAAAAGTAATACTACCAATTGCTATTGCTGCAATAATAGTTGCTACATGTGAAATGCCTCCTGAATTGTTACCAAATTCAACAATACCAATTAGCGCAGCACTTGCGCCTCCAAAACCATTAAACAAGGAAACCAACTCGGGCATTTTGGTCATTTCAACCTTAACAGCTATTAACCAGCCTATTATGGATCCTACTAGAATCGCTGCACCTATAATAATATAGATAAATATGGGTACATCAATATCATGTATACATATGGTGCCTATAATTGCTATACCCATACCTCCGGCTGCAATAAGATTTCCTTTCTTAGCTGTTTCGGGGTGACCTAAATTTTTTAATCCAATGACAAATGTTACGGTCGCTATCAAATATATAATACTTAATGTGATACTCATTTTTTCTTCTTTTTAAACATTTGTAACATTCTGTTGGTAACAGCAAAACCACCAACAACATTAATAATTCCTAAAACTACAGCCAAAAACCCTAAGATCAGGGCAATTGTATTATCCGGGTCAGCATTAAGAAGTACCAGGATGGCCCCAACAATAACAACTCCACTTAATGCATTTGCTCCTGACATTAGCGGTGTATGTAGTACTGCCGGTATATTTTTTATCAATTCTACTCCAATAAATATCGCAAAAATGAGGATATATATCAATTGGAGATTTTCTTTCAAAAACTCAATTATTTGATGCATGATGTTTTTATTTTATTGTTTTCTGATTTGATTTTTATGTGTTATAAGTGTGCCATCTGTGATCTCTTCATCTAATTCCCATTTAAAACCATTTTCATCAGTAAGATGAACAAGGAAATTGAAGACATTTTTACCAAAAAGTTCACTGGCATTATAAGAAACACTAACTGGTGACATACTGATACCAATAATTTTAACTCCGTTAACTATTACTATTTCATCCAGTTTACTGTATCCACAGTTTCCACCCTGCTCGGCTGCCAGGTCAATAATTACTGCCCCGTTTTTCATCTTCTCAACCTGATCTTTTGTTATTAGAACAGGAGCTTTTCTGCCGGGTACCTGTGCTGTTGTTATGACCAGATCTGCTTTAAAAAGAGATTCTTCAACAGCTTCTTTTTGTTTTTGTTTGTACTCGTCAGAGGCTTCTTTTGCATACACGCTATTTCCTTCATCTTCATTATTTTCAACAGAGATAAATTTACCTCCTAAAGATTCTGTCTGTTCTTTGGTTTCCTTTCGGATATCTGTTGCCTCAACAATAGCTCCAAGCCTTTTTGCTGTAGCAATTGCTTGCAGACCTGCAACACCAACACCAAAGATCAATACTCTTGCAGGAGTGATCGTTCCGGCAGCAGTCATCATTAAAGGGAAAATTTTTGGAATTTCATTAGCTCCTAAAATTACAGATTTGTAACCTGCCAAATTATTTTGTGAACTTAATACATCCATATCCTGCGCCCTGCTTATTCTGGGCATTGCATCCAAAGAAAAGGCAGATACTCCTTTTTTAGCCATTTCTTCAATACGATCCGTATTTGATAAATGAAATAATTGAGATATGGTAATTTGACCATCCCTGAGCTTTTGAATTTCTTTTTTTTCAAATGGGTTGATTTTAACTAAAATATCAGCCAGTTCAAAGATCTCATTATTGGTCTTAATTTTCGCACCAGATTCTTCAAAATCGGAATTTGTAAATTGAGCCAGAATTCCTGCATTTTCTTCAATAAAACACTCAAATCCCTTGTCGATTAAAGATCTAACTATTTTCGGACTTACAGCAACTCGCTTTTCTCCATTTTTTAATTCTTTTAGTATACCTATTTTCATTTTTGATTGGTTATAATCAATAAAGTAAAGAAAAAAATATGAATAATCATATGGATAAATATGATTTTTAAAAGAAATAATTATTTTTGTTTTATTTGAATAAATAAAATTGAGATTATTTGTTTGTATAGAGTTACTAAAGTTATGTTATTT
>JAUVCP010000143.1 GCA_030590765.1 Flavobacteriaceae bacterium
CATTTGTAGCAAAGCAAATGGTAACAACTTAATAATTAATTCATAAAACCAAACAAATGAAAAAACACTTGTATTTATTAACTTTTTTCGCAATGGCTAATTTGATAGTTTCTGCTCAGGAAGTTAAGTTTGAGGAGTATGATCTGGATAACGGTATGCACGTTATTTTACATCAAGACAACACAGCTCCGGTTGTAACCACAGCAGTAATGTACCATGTAGGTGCAAAAGATGAAAACCCTGAAAGAACAGGTTTTGCACATTTTTTTGAACACCTTTTATTTGAAGGAACAGAAAATATTGATCGAGGAGAATGGTTTACTATTGTTTCATCTAACGGTGGGAGTAATAATGCAAATACTACAGATGACAGAACCTATTATTATGAAGTGTTTCCATCAAATAATGTTGAATTAGGTTTATGGATGGAATCTGAGCGATTAATGCACCCAATAATCAATCAAATAGGTGTTGATACTCAAAATGAAGTGGTGAAAGAAGAAAAAAGGTTGCGAGTTGATAATGCTCCCTATGGTCATTTTTTAGAATATGTAAAACGAGAATTGTTTAAAGTGCATCCTTATAAAGGAACTACTATTGGTAAAATAGAACATTTAGATGCTGCTACTTTGGACGAGTTTAAGGCATTTAATAAAAAGTTTTACATACCTAATAATGCTGTATTAGTTGTTGCAGGAGATATTGATGTTCCAAAGGTTAAAGTAATGATCAAAGATTATTTTGGACCTATACCGAGAGGGACTGATATTGTAAGAGTGAAAATTATTGAAGAGCCTATTGTCAAACCAATATTTGCAAAAGGATATGATGCAAATATTCAAATCCCTGCGGTTGTTACAGCGTATAGAACCCCTTCGTTTAAAGAAAGAGATGCATATGTTTTAGATATGATCTCTAGTTACTTAAGTAGTGGTAAAAGTTCAAAATTATATAAAAAATTAGTGGACGAGAAAAAAATGGCATTACAAGTTGGAGCTTTTAATATAAGTCAAGAAGATTATGGAATGTATGTCGTTTTTGGATTACCTTTAGGTGGAACGAAACTTAATGATATGGTTGTTGAAATGGATAAAGAAATTGTTAAAATTCAGAATAATTTAATTTCTGAAAAAGATTATCAAAAACTTCAAAATAAATTTGAAAATCAATTCGTTAATTCTAATGCAAGTATTTCAGGAATTGCAAATTCATTAGCAAGATATTACATGTTATATGGTGATACTAATTTAATTAATAATGAGATTAAAATTTTTGAATCTATTACTCGAGAAGAGATTCGAGCTGTAGCTAAAAAATATTTGAATCCAAATCAAAGGTTAGTTTTAGAGTATTTACCAGAAAAAGATAAAAAATAAAAAGACATTTATATCATGAAAAATAAAATAAACATATTAATTGCATTGTTTTTAATATCGATTGGGGTAAATGCTCAAATTGATAGATCAAAACAACCAAAACCAGGACCTGCTCCAAAGATATCTTTAGAATCTCCTAAAGAGCTTGAGCTAAGCAATGGGATGAAAGTTCTTGTTGTTGAAAACCATAAACTGCCAAGAGTTGCTTATAGCCTAAGAATAGATAGACCTCCAGTAGTTGAAGGAGATAAAGCTGGTATGTCAAATTTATTAGGTTCTATGTTGGGTAATGGAACAAGCAGTATTGCTAAAGATGATTTTAATGAAGAAGTAGATTTTTTGGGTGCTAATATCAATTTTAATGCAACAGGAGGTTCTGCCAGATCCTTATCAAAATATTCTGAAAGAATCTTGCAACTTATGGCAGATGCTACAGTTAATCCATTATTAACAGAAGAAGAGTTTCAAAAAGAAAGAGATAAATATATTGACGGATTAAAAACAGAAGAAAAAAGCGTTGATGCTATTTCTGGACGTGTTGGTAGTGCATTAGCTTATGGAACGCATCATGCTTATGGTGAATTTGTAACAGAAAAAAGTTTAAATAATGTAAGTTTAAACGATGTTAAAAGCTTTCATAAAAATTATTTTACTCCTAACAAAACATATTTGGTTGTTGTAGGTGATGTAGATTATAAAACAATTAAAAAACAGGTTAAAAAATATTTTGGAAAATGGAAAAAATCAGATTTTAAAAGCGCTGAAGTATCAAATGAAAAAGTAAATGAAAAAAACACAGTAATTGATTTTGTTGATATGCCTAATGCGGTTCAATCTAATATTTCACTTACAAATAATGTGGATCTAAAAATGAAAGATCCAGATTATCATTCAGTTTTAATAGCAAATAAGATATTAGGAGGAGGTTTTAACAGTTATTTAAATATGAATCTTCGCGAAGAACATGGTTATACTTATGGGGCACGTTCTAGTGTGGGTGCTGATAAATATGCATCTCGTTTTAGAGCTGGAGCTTCTGTTAGAAATGAAGTAACTGATAGTGCTGTAGTGCAAACCCTAAAAGAAATTGAACGTATAAAAAAAGAACCGGTAGACGCTGATGCTTTAAATAATGCGAAAGCTAAATATGTTGGAGACTTTGTTCTTGCATTAGAAAAGCCAGAAACCATTGCTCGATATGCTTTGAATATTAAAATAAATGATTTGCCAGATGATTTTTATTCTACTTATTTAGAAAAAATTAATGAAGTTTCAACCGAAGATGTTACACGTGTTGCAAACAAATATTTTAAATCTGAAAATGCAAGAATAGTTGTTGTTGGTAAAGGAAGTGATGTTTTAGTAAATCTTGAAAAAACAGGAATACCTGTTAAGTATTATGACACTTATGCCAAGCCGGTAGCAAAGCCAAATTATGATATTGCAATTCCAAATGATGTGAATGTTCAAAAGGTTTTAAATAATTATATTGAAGCAATTGGTGGTAGAGTAAAATTAGATAAGGTTAATTCTGTTTTGATCAAAGCAGAAGCCGAATTACAGCCGGGAATGATGTTGAACATGGAGATGAAGAAAACTGTAAAAAATCAATTTTTGCAAGATATGAGTGCGATGGGTAACTCTATGAGTAAACAGGTTTTAGATGGTAATAAAGGGTATATTGTGGCGCAAGGTCAAAAGAAAGATATGACGCCTGAAGAGGTTAAAAAAGTACAGGCTGAATCTTCACCGTTTCCGGAAGTTAATTATTTATCACAAAATGTAACTCTTGAAAAAATTGAAAAAGTGGAAGGAGAAAATGCCTATAAGATTAAAGTATCTGATGAGTTATCTGTTTTTTATAGTGTTGATTCTGGTTTGAAATTAAAAGAAACTAGAACAATGGAGCAGGGGTCGACTTCAATTTTTTATAAAGATTATAAAGAAATTACTGGAATCAAATTTCCATTTAGAATGACACAGACGATGGGGCCACGTAATATTGATTTTCTTATTAAAGAAATTAAAGTTAATGAAGGCGTATCTGATGCCGATTTTAAATAAATAATAAATTATTTTATAAAAAAGACCGAGACTTTAGTCTCGGTCTTTTTTATTGGCAGAAGGCATATTTGTTTAAGATTTTAACTGAATCAATCTCTATTTCCACAAGCCAAAAGAGTATTCTTTAAAAGCATAGCGATAGTCATAGGACCAACACCACCCGGAACCGGAGTGATAAATGCAGCTTTTTTACTTACACTCTCAAAATCTACATCACCGGCAAGTCGATAACCTCTTTTTTTGGTATCATCTTTAACTCTGGTAATTCCTACATCAATAATAGTAACGCCATCTTTTACCATATCACCGGTTAAAAACTCGGCTTTCCCTAAAGCAGCCACAATAATATCAGCTTCTTTGGTGATCTCTTCTAAATTCTTGGTTCTACTGTGAACCAAAGTTACAGTTGCGTTGCCTACATCTCTTTTCTGACTAAGTAGTATACTCATTGGTCTTCCAACAATATGACTCCTACCAATGACTACTACATTTTTTCCGGAAGTCTCTACTTTATATCTTTTTAAAAGCTCTAAAATACCATAAGGTGTTGCAGGTAGAAAAGTTGGAAGATCTAATGCCATTTTACCAACATTTACAGGATGAAAACCATCCACATCTTTATTTGGGTCAACTGCCATTAAAACTTTTTGTTCATCAATTTGTTTTGGCAATGGCAATTGAACAATAAAACCGTCAATATCTTTGTCTTTATTTAAATCTTCAATCTCATGCAGTAATTGTTCTTCGGTAGTATCTTCAGGTAGATCTATCAGCGTAGAACTAAACCCTACTTTTTCACATGCTTTTACCTTGCTGTTTACATAGGTCATACTTGCACCATCTGTACCGACTAAAATCGCAGCAAGATGAGGTGTTTTTTTACCTTGTTCTTTTCTTTTTGCAACTTCTATTGCAATTTCATCCTTTAAGTCATTGGATGTTTTTTTACCGTCTAATATTATCATAATAAATAAGTTTTTATTTTTGCCTACTGCTACTAGCTGAGTCCTTTCATCATAGACATCATTTTCTTAGCCCCTCCACCTTGCATCATTTTCATCATTTTACTCATTTGATTGAATTGCTTCATTAACTGATTCACTTCCTGGACACTAGTTCCAGATCCTTTAGCAATTCTTTTTTTTCTACTGGCATTTATGATGGTAGGTTTACTTCTTTCTTTTGGAGTCATAGAATAAATAATGGATTCGATTCCCTTAAAAGCATCGTCGTCAATATCTACATCTTTCATCATTTTACCAGCACCAGGTATCATTCCCATCAGATCTTTCATATTCCCCATTTTTTTTATTTGCTGGATCTGTTTTATAAAATCATCAAAACCAAATTGATTTTTTGCAATTTTCTTTTGAATTCTTCTGGCTTCTTCTTCATCATATTGTTCTTGTGCTCTTTCTACAAGGGAAACAACATCTCCCATACCTAAGATCCTTTCTGCCATACGATCAGGATGGAAAATATCAATCGCTTCCATTTTTTCACCTGTACCAATAAACTTTATAGGCTTATTTACTACAGATTTAATTGATAAAGCTGCTCCACCTCGAGTGTCACCATCTAATTTTGTTAGAACAACACCATCAAAATTTAAAATATCATTAAAGGCTTTTGCTGTATTCACAGCATCTTGCCCAGTCATGGAATCAACTACAAATAAGGTTTCTTCCGGCTGGACTGCTTTATGGATATTAGAGATCTCGGTCATCATTTGCTCATCAACTGCCAAACGACCGGCCGTATCAATGATCACTACATTTTTTCCGGTTGCTTTTGCATGTTTTAAAGCATTTTTAGCTATTTCAACCGGGTTTTTATTTTCTTCTTCTGCATAGACTTCAACGCCAATTTGCTCACCAACCACTTTTAACTGATTGATCGCAGCCGGACGATAAACATCGGCTCCAACAAGTAAAACCTGTTTTGTTTTTTTAGTTTTGAGATAGTTTGCAAGCTTACCTGAAAATGTAGTTTTACCCGAACCCTGCAAACCAGACATTAAAATTACAGTTGGTGATCCTTTTAAGTTAATACCAACCGTTTCACCACCCATCAATTCAGTTAATTCATCTTTTACGATCTTAACCATTAACTGACTTGGATTTAAGGTAGTTAATACATTTTGACCAATTGCCTTATCTTTAATTCTATTGGTAAAATCCTTTGCAATTTTAAAGTTAACATCGGCATCTAATAATGCTCTTCGAACTTCTTTTAGGGTTTCTGCTACATTTATTTCTGTTATACTTCCATGACCTTTTAAAACATGAAAAGCTTTATCTAATTTATCACTTAAACTATTGAACATAATATCTTTCTTCGTTTTTTAGAGTTGCAAAATTACACAATTTTATTGGGTTTTTTTAATGAAAAAGTAAGGAAATATTTAGGCGTAGTTTAGCTTAAAGTAAAGAAAAATATTTCAATTTATATGGAAAAGGATGGATATTTTAGATATGATATAATTGGAGTTTTATGAAAAATATTTAAAATAATTAGGATGTAATTATTTAGTCTTTGTTTTAAGAACACGGTTTTCCTTTTCTACCTTTAAGTCTAAATTTTTACCAATAGCCATTCCAATTACCATACCAACGCTTATTCCTATTGTTAATCCAATAGGTATATTTATGGCAGTTCCAATAGCAACACCAAAACTCATTCCTAAACCCATTCCAATGGCAGTATAATACCCTTCT
>JAUVCP010000184.1 GCA_030590765.1 Flavobacteriaceae bacterium
AAAAACTGGATTCAGGTGAGTCATTTAATATATTTTTAGCATTGTACAATGATACTAAAAATGAACTCGTTGATGATCTTAGAGAAACAAGTTTAAAAGACAATGGAAATAAAGCATAAACAATTGCTATGCTCTAACTCCTGTTTCAATTTTTCCTGTTTCATTATCCAGTTCTGATCCTCCCATGGAATGAGGAATCATATACATAGCAAAAAGCACCAGCATTGCGATAACAGGCCATACTCTGTTTTTTGGTTTTTTTCGTAATATAAAGAAAGCAACCAGCCAAAAAAGCCATGCAAAAATAGTTTTATTGTCAGTCCAGTCTCCACCAAATGGCCAGCCTGTCCATAATTCACCAAAGGCATATTTTTGTACTATCGGACCAAAAATTAATCCTCCAATTCCAAAAGCAATAAGAGTTATACGTGTAAATTTAAGAGTTTTATCTCCTTTAAATATTGCTTCTATTCCGGCACGTGTTCCAATAAAAAGAGATAGGATCATGAACAATACATGTGGAATAAGTACCGATCTGGGTACAAATCCCTTAAATCGTACAACTACAGGATCATCAGCTGCAATAGAGGTTTTTTGTTTGTTTTTATAAATATCTATATGATATTCTACTTTTCCTGCCGAAGGTTGTTCTGGTAAAGTAGCTGTTAAAATTTCAGTTTTATCACCCTCACCAAAAAAGGCTTTTTTATGAGAAGTTTTACGTAGCATTTTTACTTCTTGCCATGGTTCATCAACTTTATAGCGTTTAAAATAAATGGTTGCTTCCAGGTCAGAATCTTCAGCATCTAAATTTATATCACAAGGAGTTCCAATTTCATTGGATCTCAAAAGTTTAAAATTATATTCCTGTTCGGCAAGCACAGCACTTACTTTTTTTGGATAAGTTGGCCCGGTCATTCGTTGGTAAAACATGGCACTGACTGTAATGATAACAGTTATTGTCCATAATAAGAAGTTTTTTGATTTACTCATTTTAAAACTATTAGGATGATTTAGTCTTTTAGTTTTTGGATTGCAAATGTACATTTTGTTATGAAAAAACAAACGAAGTTCTGTGAAAATATTTAAAGGAATTCTATCAAACGAGAATTTGACATTTTATGATGTTAACATATATAAAACTATATTTTACCCATATAAAGGCCTTTAATAATACCATCAGAAAGCCCAATTTTTGGTACATATATTTTTTTAGCATGACACCACTTCATGGCCTTCAAATAAATCTTTGTTGCAGGAATAATCACATCTGCCCGATCAGGATTTAGATCTAGTTCGCTGATACGCTCATCATAACTCATTTGATTTAAAAAATTGTAGTAAGATTTTATATAGACATAAGAAAGTGGTTTTCCATCTCTTTTACCTGACATTTTAAAGATCTTATTTATATTCCCTCCTGAACCGATCAAAGATATCTCGTTCAATTGCTCACTGTTTTCTTTTATCCAATTTTTGGCATCATTCCAAACATTTTCTTCTACCTTATGATCCAGTAATCTTACTGTTCCAAGTTTAAAAGACTTTGAATCAATTAGATTTCCCTTTGAGAAAAAAGTGAATTCTGTACTGCCGCCTCCAACATCCACATATAAATAGGATTTATCTGTTTTGATGAACTGTTTCAAATCCGTAGATGATATTATTTTAGCTTCGGTTTTTCCATCAATGATATCAATCTTTATACCGGTTTTGTTAAAAATATGTGCAATTACTTCTTTACCATTTTTGGCTTCCCGCATAGCTGAAGTAGCACATGCTTTAAATTTTTCAACACCATTTACCTGCATTAACAATTGAAATGCCTGCATAGCATCACGCATTCTGTTTTTATTGTTTTCAGATATTGATCCGGTAGTAAAAACATCTTCTCCCAAACGGATTGGCACACGAACCAAAGATGATTTTTTAAACTGGGTTTCTTTTTTTTTGAATTCAATTACATTGTCAATCAACAATCTTACTCCATTTGATCCAATATCAATAGCTGCATATTTAGATAACTTCATATTGTATCCATTTTTTTTAAAATCTGAATAATGATACTATTTAGGATTATTCTATCTGTGATATTTTGGAAACTCTGTAAAAAGCGTTTTTCCTAATTTGATATTTTTCCAGTGTTTTGTTTTAAACTCAATGGCAACTACACCACTGGTAGGAACATGGTTAATTTTTTTACTTCCAAATTTATTTACAAAATCACTTATTCCATGGTCATGGCTAAAAATTATGGCAGAGTCAAATCCATTATCAAGAGCCATTACAGTTTTAATCAGATAACCATCGCTAAAACTATATAAAGATTTACTTATTTTTAAGTTGGATAAGGGATAATTAAATGAATAACTAAAGATCATTGCTGTATGCAATGCTCTGTTGGCACAACTGGAAACAAAAACAGAGGGTGTTTCAATTTTTTTTTGTAAAATGGATGAAATTAAATAAGCATCATTGATGCCTTTTTTTTTTAATGGTCGGTCAATATCCTGTATTCCTTCATATTCCCAGGAGGATTTAGCATGGCGGACTATATATAAAGTTTTCATTTAGTTGTTTTGTTTTATGCTGATTCAAAGATATAAAACTTTTTACTCTATATTTTCAACTTTATTAAAAAATACTTAAGGTTCTAGTCTCTCTGTTTTCCAGTTGTAGTCATCTTGTAGTGTAAACCGAATTCTGTCATGCATTCTATTTGCTCTGCCTTGCCAAAACTCTATAGATACTGGTTTGATAATGTAGCCACCCCAGTAATCTGGTCGAGGAATTTCCTTTCCTTCAAATTTGATTAATGCTTCTTCCAGTTTTTGATCTAATGCTTTACGTGAATCAATTACTTCACTTTGATGTGATGCCCAGGCACCTAATTTACTTCCGGTAGGACGAGATTCAAAATAACCATCGGATAGATTTTCAGCAATTTTTTCAGCTTTTCCTTTTATGACGATTTGATGCTCCAAACTATGCCAGAAAAAAGTAGCGCAAACATTCGGATTCTTTTCAATTGCCTTACCTTTTTCGCTATTATAATTGGTGTAAAAAATAAAACCTTCCCAGGTAAAACGTTTTAACAATAGAACTCTGTTCTTTGGATAACCATCAAGACCAATTGTAGCGACGTGCATTATATTGGCTTCTTCAATACCCTCTGATTCATCAGCTTCATAAAACCATTTCTGGAAAAGTTCCATTGGATTATCAGAAATATGATCTTTTAAAAGAGGATTCCTCTCGTAACTTTTACGATAATTACTTAAATCTTTTTCCATTGCTCAAAAATAATACATTTTTAAATTTGTTTTGGATTTAAACTTCTTTTTTTCGGATGATAAAAAGTCCGATAAAGGTAAATAAGCCATTAATTATCAGTATTTCATATCCAAATACAAAACCGTTAAACCAATGTGCAGAATTTTGATTTAATAAATAAGTAAAAACAATTGAAAGTATCGCAATTACCCAAACAAACGGATCTTTAATTTTATAATTTGTAAAGATTCCAAAGGAGAAAATACCAAGTAGCGGACCGTAAGTAAAACTAGAAACCTGAAGCAGGCTATTGATCACATTTCCTTTTATCAAGTGATGGAAAGAAATGATCACCAATATAAGAATCAATGAAAAAGCTACATGTACTCTTTTTCTGATATTTTTTTGTTTGGAAACTTCTTTTTTTTCAATATCTAAAAAATCAATACTAAATGATGTAGTTAAAGAAGTTAGTGCACTATCAGCACTGGAATATGCTGCGGCTATCAATCCGAGGATAAAAATAATTCCCAGTCCGAGACCTAGATCTTGATTTAAAGCAATTTCGGGAAAAAGCAGATCTGTTTTTATTTCACCTTTGACCATCGGAATTGAAATTCTAAATTTATCAGCATAAGCAAAAAGTAAAAAGCCTAAGAATAAAAATACAAAATTGACAAAGATCAGAATAAACCCAAGTGAAACTACATTTTTTTGAGATTCTTTAATATTCTTACAGGTTAGATTTTTTTGCATATTGTCCTGATCTAAACCGGTCATTGCAATAGCAATAAACATTCCTCCCAGAATAGATTTTAACCAATGTTTTTTATCGTTAAAATCACCAGAAAAAATAATTTTACTGTAATTTTTGTATGTAGAAGATTGAATAATTTCCGCAAAGGAAAAATCCAATTTATTTAAAAGAATAAATATTGCTGCGATAACAGCAATTAGCATAAAAAAAGTTTGTATTATATCAGTCCATACAATTGTTTTTATT
Source organism: Flavobacteriaceae bacterium (assembly GCA_030590765.1). Lineage (GTDB taxonomy): Bacteria > Bacteroidota > Bacteroidia > Flavobacteriales > Flavobacteriaceae > Lutimonas. The sequence goes on from JAUVCP010000184.1 coordinate 4,277, forward strand.
CCACCTTTAAAGGTGTATGACCAAATAATTGAGACAGACAAAACAACCGTAAATTCAAATGGGACATGCCATGCATCCAAAATAAAGTATTGAAAAACGGAAGCAACCAGGAATAAGCGAAATGATGCAATTAGTATTCTTGAGATCAAAAAGAAAAAAGCACCGGTTCTATGACTGGTTTTTCCAAATCGTTGTAGTAAATATTCATAAATGGAAGTGATATTTAATCGGTAATATAAGGGGATTAATAAATATGCGATGACTATATAGCCTAACAAGTATCCGAAAACAACTTGCATATAGCTAAATTGTGTGCTTTGAACCCATCCGGGTACTGAAATAAATGTAACACCAGATAATGATGTACCTATCATTCCAAATGCCACTACATACCAGGGAGACCTTTTATTGGCAGTAAAAAATGTAGTATTGCTGTCATCTTTTCCTGTAAAGTAAGAAATGCCAAATACCAGCAAAAAATAGCAAGTAATAATAACAGCTAATAAAACAGGAGACATTGTTATTTAATTTTGAACAAATAAATGAAAAATATAATTAAAGAACTTGTAAATAGAATATATTTGATTTCAAATTAATTTATATGAGTACAAGCAAGCGTATTTTATCTGTTGATATTTTTAGAGGTATAACTATTGCTGCTATGATCATGGTGAATAACCCCGGAACCTGGGGTGCCATTTATCCACCATTTAAACATGCCGAATGGCATGGTTTAACTCCAACCGATCTGATATTTCCGTTTTTTTTATTTATTGTGGGTATGTCCATTTCTTTTGCTTACACGAAAAAAAAAGAAGCTGGAATTACAGGGGATGTGTATAAAAAAATTATTTCAAGAACCTTAAAACTGATCGGTCTAGGTTTGATTTTGGCAGGTTTTACCATAACACCTCCTTTTTTTAAAGATCTTACAACTCTCAGAATTCCAGGTGTTTTACAACGAATAGGTGTAGTGTTTTTTATATCTTCTATCCTTTTTTTATATACAAACTGGAAAGTTTTATTAGGAGTTTTTATTTCCATTTTAGTTGGGTATTGGTATATCATGACACAAATTCCAATTGATGGAGCAATGCCATTGTTAACGCAGGAATCTAATCTAGCTTCAGTAGTTGATCTGAAAATTCTTACCGTTGATCATATGTGGAAAACTTTTTATGATCCTGAGGGAATCTTAAGTACAATACCTGCTATTGCA